>DDBY01000178.1 GCA_002334985.1 Micavibrio sp. UBA2020 | reverse complement strand
CTGCTTTCCATCATGATGATGCGCTGGTTTCAAAAA
This sequence comes from Micavibrio sp. UBA2020, assembly GCA_002334985.1. GTDB lineage: Bacteria > Pseudomonadota > Alphaproteobacteria > Micavibrionales > UBA2020 > UBA2020. The sequence continues at coordinate 4,795 of DDBY01000178.1, read as the reverse complement.
TGCGGCCACCGCCCCATCGTTCTTATGGGCGGCGGCACGACCAAAGTCGGCGACCCGACAGGCAAGGACGAAAGCCGCAAGATGCTTTCCGATGCCGACATCGATAACAACATCGCGGGTATCCGGAAGGTCTTTCAAAAGTTCATCACTTTCGGCAACAGTCCGACCGATGCCCTGATGGTCAACAACGCCGAGTGGCTGGAGAAAATAAACTACATCGAATTCCTGCGCGATTACGGCCCGCATTTCAGCGTCAACCGTATGCTGACCATGGATAGTGTGCGCCTGCGGCTGGAACGGGAACAGTCCCTCAGTTTCCTTGAATTCAATTATATGCTTTTGCAAGCCTACGACTTCCTCGAGCTGTATCGCCGCTATAGCTGCACGGCGCAGTTCGGCGGTTCCGACCAGTGGGGCAACATCATCGGCGGCGTCGATTTAGTGCGCCGCATTTTGCAAAAAGAATCCTTCGGCCTGACCTGCCCGCTCCTGACCACGTCGAGCGGTAAAAAAATGGGCAAGAGCGCGACAGGCGCCGTCTGGCTCAACGACGATATGTTCAGCGCCTATGATTACTACCAGTATTGGCGCAATACCGAAGACACCGACGTCGCGCGCATGCTGAAAATTTACACAGAATTGCCGATGGACGAAATCGCCCGCCTTGAAGCCCTGCGCGGCGGGGAGATTAACGATGCGAAAAAAATCCTCGCCTTCGAAGCTACCCGCATGTGCCACGGCCAGAAAGCAGCCGAAGACGCTGCCGAAACCGCGCGCAAAACTTTCGAAGAAGGCGGCGCGGCCGAAGGCTTGCCGACAATTAAAATTGAAAACAAGGCGCTGGCAGAGGGCATCCCTGCTTTCGTTCTTTTCAAAGATGCCGGCCTTGCCGCATCCGGCGGCGAAGCCCGCCGCTTGATTGCCGGCGGCGGCGCACGTATCAACGACGAAAAAGTCGATAACGACCAGCGCATCGTCACCCTCGCCGACATTGGCAATGACGGACACATCAAACTGTCCGCCGGGAAGAAGAAACATGCGCTGGTGGTGGTGGCGTAAGACGATTTAATTCTCGAAGAAAATTTTGCGCAGGATGCCGGGGGCGAGGACGGAAAGCGGGTTCACCGACACCTGCGGCTTGTCTTTCGGCCCTTTGATACGATAGGTCGCGGCCAGAATACCGCTGCCGCCGCCTGTCAGAATATCGCCCACCAGCGGGATACCGCTCAGCACATTATTCACACCGGAAATCGGGATAATCGTACCGTCGATATCCAGCATATTCGCCCAGTTGTCAATTTCGCCTTCAAAATTGAGCCCAAGCGACGCGCCGGATGTACGTCCGTCGCGCAGCTTGATAAGCCGCACGTTTTTATGCTGCGCGGGCTGGCCGCGGTCAGTCCAGCTAAAATTCACACGCGCACGTTTGAAGGCGATGCCTTCGCCGTTCAAAATATCCAGAACACCGACCAATGACATTGAATTGAGCAGCAAGGCCAAAACCGGCGCATCGCGCAAAACGAAATCACTAAGCACCACACTGCCGCGCATATCGCGGCTGCCACCGTTTGGCGAAGGCTCCCCCTTCACCACCAGCTTGCCGCCGCGGATAGATTTTGAAATACCGAAAAACGCCAGCGCGCCGCCGCCATTTGCTGCTTCGAAGCGCAGGCTGGCGCCTTGTGGCGACGGGGTATAGCGCAGATATATATCGTCCTTGCCGATATAGCCATCCATTTCCAGCTGTTCGATACGCTGCCACGCGCTTCGGCGCAGGAACATTTTGACTTTATCAAGTGCGCGGTCTTCACCGACCAGCAGGCGGTCAACTGTCATCGATATCTGCATCGGCGTCGATTTGATAGCGGCGGCGGCATCCGTGTTGGGCGTGCCGTCGCTTTGCATCCAGCGCGTGGCATCGAACTGCCGCCCGCTCACGCGCAGCACATATCCCGCCGCGCCTTTGTTTTCAATATCCAGCGCCGCCTGCGTCTGCCCCCACATCGCCGTCGGAAAGCGCGCACTGCGCAGCGCACCGTCCGAAATTTCCGCATCGCCGCGCAGGACAAGCCCCGCGGCCTCGATAGCGATATTTTCTATTTTTTGCGGCGCGCCGTTCAGCAAATGAATACGCAGCGCCGCGCTGCCCGTTGCGCCCGCGGCTTTGGCATAGCCGATATCCTCTACAGACAGGGAGGCCGGCGTCAAATCCGCCGTCAAATCAAGCGACGCGCGCCCGTCGTGTTCAAGCTTGTACAAAACCTTGGACGGCATCGGCCCCATGATGCCCAGCGTTTCCGGCACACCGAAACGGCGGCGGGCGGCATCGTCGAGCGTCAGCGCCGCACTGACATTGCTGTCAAAAGGCTTTTTGCGGTCGAAATTCTTCGTCCAATCAAACGTCATCGGCATATCGCCAAGACGCCCCTCGCCCTTGACGTGCAGCGCGCCGTTATCGACGCGCAAGTCCATCGGCCCGCCCGTTATGTCCATGCCGGATACCATTTTCGGCAGCAGCATGTCGTTCAGCTTCGCCTCCGCCGCCACATGCACTTCGGATATATCCAGCTTGCGGTGAATGGGAAACTTGAACGAGACATCCACATCCGCCTTCCCCTTCACATCTGCCGATTGGATGCCCAGCATCTTCGGATAGCCGAGGGGTTTGGCGTCCAGAACCTCAAGCGCTGTTTTGACAGGCCCCGCCAGCGATACCTTGATGTCGATTTCAATGTCTTTGTTCGGGTCATGATGGTCGAGACCCGTGATAGCGATATTCGACTTGCTGACCGTCATATCGCCGAGCGTGCCGCCCGTCAGCGCCAAATCGAAACGCTCCGTGTTATAAGTCGCCTGTCCGCGCACGTTTTCGACAGCCATCAGCGGCGGGAAATAATCGACCTTGATGCCTTCAAAATCAATCACACCGCCCAGCTTGTGCATGGCAAGCGGCTTTTCCCCCTCGGCAGGCGCAGGGTTGACGGCGAAAGCCGTTTCAATAGTCGCCTTGGTCGCAATACCCTTTGACAAATGCGTAGTCACCCACCAGCGCGGATCGGGCGTCAGCTTCGCGGGCCAATATTGCGCAAGGGAATCCATCTGCGTTTGCAGCAATTCCCCCTGCAATGTGGTTTCGTATTTGCCGTCAGCAAATTGCACGCGCCCCTGCAGGGTGGCTTTCGGCCCGTCCATATCGACACTGAGGGTATCAAGGCGCAAGCCCCGGCCTGCAATATCAACCATGCCCTTGGCGTAGAGCCTGCGCACAGGCAGCGGCGTTTCTTCGTAGAGACCGAAGCCGCTGAAGCTGCCGTTTTCGGCACCCATGATAAAACGCACGCGCTGCGGCTTGAAATCTTTGTCCAGCCGCGCCGATAAACTGACACTCATGTTCAGCGCCACTCCTTGCAGGGCGGAAAGCTTTTCGCTGGCGGCGGCAAGGGCGGAGGGGTCAATACCGCCGATGAACGCTGTAATATCCGTCTCCCCGCTCGCGCGGCGGTAGCGGGCTTCGGCCTTGACGCGCGTGCGGCGGTCGGCGGTCATATCGACAGCCATATCAATCTTGGCCAGCATGCCCGTGCGGGTGCGGCCAATGGTGATATCCGTATCGGACGACTGGCGGACAAGCCCCAATTGACGGTCATCGTAAGTCAGGCGCGCATCGCGTACGGATACTTCTTCAAGCCCCCCCAGCAAAAGCCCGAGGCTGCCATGCGCCGTCAGGCCGCTGAGAACGCCGCGCAGAAGTTCGATTTGCTGGCGCGCGTTGGCGTCTATCATTTCGGGCGGCAGGACGGGGCCGAAGACTTCGGCGGGCTTTTCCTCGACATTCAGGGTGATGTGGCCGTCTTCCCAGCGCACGACATGCAGCGCGGGTTCATAAACGCGGATGAGTTTCGGCACCATGCTGCCGAAAACCAGATGACGTTTTGACAGATGCACGCCCATCTTGCGCACGCTGGCGACTTCGGCGCCTTCGGGGCGGCGGACGGTGACGTTTTTCATTTCAATCTGGAACAAATCGAAATGCCCGCCCCAGACCAATTGGGTGCCACCGATATCGAATACGAAACCCGGCTGGCGTGCATTCATGGACGCTTCGAGCTTTTCAGTCAGGAAAGACGCATCCAGCGGCCCCATCGACAGGCGCCACAAAAGCGCCCCCCAGAGCAGGAACACCAGCACAACCAGAAAGGCGCAGAATTCGAGCCCCATGACCAGCCCGCGGTTGAAATAGTGCAAGGCTTTTTTCACGCGCTGTCTTTATCCCCGGCAAATTTGCAGATAGAATGATATGATAACGGACGCCGCGCGGATACCGCAACGCCTGTCCGGATTATAGCCCTTTTTTACCCGCGAGAGTAAGCCCCTTGCCCGGCAAATCCCCCCCTAAATCATCACAAAAAGCGGGCAACCCGGCAGGGCGCGCGGGCAAACCGCGCAAAGGTGGGGGAAGTTCCACCCCGCGCGCTGGCCGCAAGCAAAAAACCGGCGGCACAGATGCCACAACCGCGTCACTTTTGCGCCACAGTCCTTATCTCTCCTCCCTTTGCGAAAAATGGCCTTACCTTCTTGGCGCCGCCCCCGAAACGGCGGAGCCCGCGATTTACGAAGAGCTTGCCACCGCCTGCGACGCTGCGCCGTGCGATGAAGTTATGGCGGCGCTGCGCCATGCGAAACAAAAAATCGCCCTGCTGACCGCCCTTTGCGACCTGCGCGGAATATGGGACGACGTGCGTGTGATGCGCGCGCTGTCTGATTTTGCGGATATCGCCGTACAAAAATGCGCCGA
>DDBY01000139.1:7631-17106 GCA_002334985.1 Micavibrio sp. UBA2020 | reverse complement strand
GCGCTCGGCCATTTGCTGCATGGCCTGGTCTTGCCCTTGCTTCAGCTGCTCCAGCGCTTCTTTCTGGTGGGGCAGGGAGCCGCCGGGGGCATCGCGGTTCAACTGCTGCTGCGACTGTTTCATTTCCTGGTCGGCGTTGCCGAATTGCTCCGGCACTTCGGGCATATTTTCGCCCATGTCGCGCATGACGCCGCCAAGCTCCTTGCGGATTTCACCTTGCTCGCCCGCCTGCTCGCCGCTTTCCTGCTTGGGCTGCATCTTGCCGGTCTGGTCCATCAGCTTTTCCTGCTTCTGGATAAGGTCTTCCATTTTCTGCATCTGCTCGAGCGCCTTTTGGTCTTTCTCGCTCATGGCGTTTTTGGGGTCGGTAGCGTCGAGCATCTGCTGCATCATTTCCGACATGGCTTGCATTTGCTCGCGCGTGTCGCCGTGCTGCATCTGCTCCATCATTTTTTGCATGTCGGACATGTCCATTTTTTCCATCAGCTTCTGCGCCAGCTCGGGCGAGATTTGCGGCTGGTTCGGCTGGTCGCCCTGTTCCATGCGCTGGCGCATTTCCTTGGCCAGTTCCTGCATATATTGCTGGGTCTTCTGGTTAACCTCTTCGGTTAGTTCCTGCAGGCGCTCTTCGGATATGTTTTTGTCGTTCAACGCCTGATTGAGTTTTTGCAGCGCCTGTCGCAGCTCTTCGCGTGCCAGCGCCAGTCCGCCGTCCTCGATACGCAGCGCCATGTACCAGAGCATATCGCGCACCGTTTGCGCCGTGTAGGGCGTGGGGGTGTAGCTCAGGCGTTTAATCGCGACGACAAGACCGAGGAACACGCGCAGGTCTTCCTTGATAAGCGCGGGGCGGTTGGCGATGTTGGTCAGCACATGCCGCGTGATGGTCATGGTCAGCGGGTCGTCATGACGGATAAGGCGTTTGCGCTCGCGGTTCAGCGCGGCGGCGACGGGGTTTTTGAATTCACGCTCCGGCAGTACGATTTTCTCGATATTGCTTTCGGCGGTATTGCCGACATCATCCGTGGCAATCAGACGCAGCATGACCGGCTGGCCGGCCATGGGATGCTGGGCGAGGTTTTCGATATGCTGTTCGCCCTCGCGGCTTTTTTGCCCGCTGAAGGGAATGCTGAATTCGATGGTTTCGTGCCAACGCTGCGCCGGAATATCAGGCGACGGTTCGATAACGGCGCGCAGGCTGCGCACCGCGTAATCGTCGCGCGCGCTATAGTTGATTTTCAGCGCCGCGCGTTCTGCCGCGCCTGCGTTCAAAATCTGGATTTCGGGGGCGCTGTCCGGAATAACGTCAATCTGCCAGGCGCCAAGACCGCTTTGCCACCAGCCGCGGCGGATTTCCATCTGCCCGCTTTTATCCAGTGTCATTTCCGCCGTGTAATTGCCGGGGCCGACAGTGGTGAAATCAATCACCTGCTTTTCGTCAAAAAACAATCGCGGCGGACGCGATATGCCGCCGACGCGGATTTTCAAAAGACTGCCTGCGGGCACGCGCGCTTCTGCTGCTGTGTGGCGTCCGGTCTGTGCGGTGGCCAGAAAGACGGGTGCAGCGGTTGTATAGGCGGGCGGTTCTATCCAGACATCGACGGCAGCCAGCTTGACGGTGGTTTTAAAAATAGAGGGCGGTGTCAGGGCGGCGGAAAGGCGTTCCGTGATTTGTCCGCGCGATACGACCAGCGCAAGGGCAAGGCAGAACAGCGCGGCGAAGCGCAAATGATATTTATCCTGCCGTGCCACGCGCGGGCGCGGGCGCCAGATGCGCAGGCGCGTCCAGCTGGCGCGCGTTTCGGCCTGCTGTTTGTACCAAAGCTTGGCGGCGGCGGGGCTGGTGCCTTGCTCCGGCTTGTCGTGCAGCATTTGCAAGGGGCGGTGCTTGAGCCCGCTTTCATGTTCGATGCGGCGTTCCACCTGCCAGCGGCGCGGCAAAATGAAACGGCGGCCCGTGTAAAGCGCGGCGGCAACGGCCAGAACGGCGAACAAAACCAGCAGCGAAAAATGCGCCGTCTTTCCAACTTTGAACAAAAGACCGCTGAGCGCCAGCGCCACGAAAAACATGACGACAGTGCAAAGCCCCCAGAAGCGCGCCCAGAGACGCTCCAGCCAGAGCGTGATAAAGCTCCAGCCCAGCGTCCACCAGTACAATGTGCGCCCGAGGAAATCCATCAGCCCAGCCACTCCGGTATCTGGTCTTGTTTCAGGAGGTCTTCAACCGTTTGCGCGCGGCGTATCAGCGCGGATTTTTTTCCGCTGACCAGAACTTCGGGCGCCAGCGGGCGGGTGTTGTAGTTCGACGACATGACGGCGCCATAAGCGCCGCTGGTCATCAGCGCGACAACGTCGCCCGCCTTCAGCGCCGGCAGTTTTTCGCCGATGTGGAAGGTATCGCCCGTTTCACACACGGGGCCGACGACGTCGTAGGTTTCCTTCGCCGCCGCAAGGCGCGCCGGCCAGATGGCGTGATAGGCATCGTAGAGCGCGGGGCGCATCAAATCGTTCATGGCAGCATCGAGGATAAGGAATTTTTTCGATGCGCCTTTTTTGACGCCGCGCACACGGCTGAGCAGTACCCCTGCATTGCCGACGATGGAGCGGCCGGGTTCCATGACCACATGCACGTTGAGCGGCATGATGATGTCGCGCACCATCAGGGCGTAAAACGTCAGGTCGGGCGGCGTTTCGTCTTTGTAGGTAATGCCGATGCCGCCGCCGAGGTCCACGCGGCGGATGTCGTTGCCCTGCTTGCGCAGCTTCACGACCAGTTCGGCCACGCGTTCATACGCGCGCTTGAACGGCGTGAGCGACGTCAGCTGCGAGCCGATATGCACAGCCACGCCCAGCGCGTCAATGCCGGGCATTTTGAGGGCCTTTTTGTAAAGCGCGGGGGCGCGGTCGATATCGACGCCGAATTTGTTTTCTTTTTTGCCTGTCGTGATTTTGGCATGGGTTTTCGCATCCACGTCCGGATTGACGCGAATGGAAACGGGCACTTTCTTTTTCATCTTCGCGGCAAGGGCGGAGAGCTGCACCAGCTCTTCTTCCGACTCCACGTTTATCTGGAAGATGCCCTTGGCAATCGCGGCGCGCAGCTCGTCTTCGGATTTACCGACGCCGGAGAAAACGATTTTAGAAGCCGGAATACCCGCTGCCAGCGCGCGCGCCATTTCGCCGCCCGAAACGATATCCGCACCCGCGCCAAGCCCGCCGAGCAAACGCAGCACGGCCAGATTGCTGTTGGCTTTGGTGGCGTAGCAGATAGTGAAATTTTCAGGGGCGGAGACTTTCAAGAACGCATCGCGGTACGCGTTGAAATTCTGCGTGATTTGCGCGGCGGAATAGCAGTAAAGCGGCGTGCCGTATTTTTCGGCCAGCGTTTCAAGCGCCACGTCTTCCATGTGAAGTTTTTTGTTTTTGTATTGCGTGGTCAGCATCAGCGTATCAGTCTTTCCGGTTCGGGTTTCGGTGCGGGGTCAAAAGCGGGGTCGGGGTAGGTGCGCGGGAATTTGTCGGCCTTGCGGGCTTCTTCCTGCGTTTGCATCGTGCCGTCCGCTTTTTCGGCGGGGGGCGGCTCGACAAACTTGGGCTTGATGCCGCAGCCCGCGGGCAAAAGCGCGATGGCAACCGCCGCGCAGATGGAAAAAACTGTTAATCTCATATCACTCTCTATTATACTCCGCCGCATCAAAGCCGCCCGAAAGGGCAGGGAGGAAAACCAGATGCTCAAACCACGGCAGCGCGTTATTTTGATGGTCACGGCTATGCTGATAGCCGTCGGATTATCTTACACTATTCTTGTTAATATTCAGCCCCCTTCGCCGGAAACTTCCAAGGCGCAAGAGAATATGGAAATGAAATCCATGCCCGCGCCCGTGGTGGCCGCGCCGCGCCCGTCGCAGGCGGGTAAAACCCTGCCCGATGCCGTGTTTTACGATGCGGAGGGGCGCGCGGTACGCCTCGGCGATTTCGCAGGCGAAGTGCTGCTGGTGAACCTCTGGGCGACGTGGTGCCCGCCTTGCGTGGCGGAGCTGCCGGCGCTGGATAGCCTGCAGGCAAAGCTGCGCGATAAGGGGCTGCATGTAGTGGCGGTTTCGCTTGACCGTAAACCGCTTGCCGACGTGGCCGCGTTTTTGGAAGAACGCCGCGTGGAACAGATGAAACTCTATGTCGATACCGACCGCCAGATACCGCTGAAATGGCAATACGCGGGCGTGCCCGCCAGCTTTTTGATTGGCCGTGACGGCGTGGTCATCGAACAATTCGACGGCCCGCGGGAGTGGGATAAAGGCGAAATGCTGGCCAAAATCGAAGCCGTGCTCGGCGCGGGTGCCACGCCTTGACGGATAGCGGTTTATAAGGATTATTTGCCCTGCTGCGGCAGTTTATAGGCGGGGGCGTTTTCGATTTTCAGCACGCCGTCAATTTTGCCCGTCTGCGAATTCACGAAATAGATGAAATTGCCGCCGCCCGTGCGCACTGACAGCGCAATGCCGCCGTTATAGGACGTCATATTGTTCACCGTGCTGCGCGCGGGCAGCTGTACGGTCAGGGTGCCTTCGGGCGCATCGACGCTGGGCGTCGAAATGGCAACACCGCCGCCGCTGCCGCCGGATTTTTTCACGATGCCGTGCACCAGAATGGCAAGCCCCGCCAGAATAAGCACCGACATGACCATGATGGCGTTTTGCAGGAATTTGTGGTTGTTCAGCAGGCTCATTGTGTTTGACCTCGTGTCTGGCGCTTGTTTGGCAAAGTGGTTATATTGATAGCATGGAAACCATAACGGTCAAAGTATCCGATGCGGAGGCGGGCCAGCGGCTCGACAAGATGCTGGCGGCGCAGGCAGAGGGGCTGTCGCGCGCGCGGCTGCAGGCGTTGATAGAGGGGGGGCACGTCCGTTGCGGCGGCGCCGTTGTTGACGGCAGTTCCCGTAAAGTCAAGGCAGGGGAAGTCTATGACATTACCGTCCCCCCAGCCGAAGAGGCCACGCCCGCGGCGCAGGATATTCCGCTTGATATTGCTTATGAAGATGGCGATTTAATCGTTATCAACAAACCGCCCGATTTGGTGGTGCATCCGGCGGCGGGCAATCATGACGGTACGCTGGTCAATGCGCTTCTGGCGCATTGCGGCGATGCGTTGTCGGGCATTGGCGGCGTGAAGCGGCCGGGGATTGTGCACAGGCTCGACAAGGAAACATCGGGGCTGATGGTTGTGGCCAAAAATGACGCCGCGCATCACGGGCTTTCGGCACAGTTGACGACACGCACGCTGACGCGGGTTTATCACGCTGTTGTCTGGGGCGTACCCGCGCCCGCGCAGGGGCGCATCGAAACCCTTATTGGCCGCCACAAAACCAACCGCAAGAAAATGGCCGTGCTGGACGGCGGCGGCAAGGAAGCGATTACCGATTACCGTGTTTTGGAAACTTACGGGGTCTGGGCTTCGCTGGTCGAATGCCGCCTGAAAACGGGGCGGACGCACCAAATCCGCGTGCACATGTCACATATCGGCCATCCGCTGGCCGGTGACCCGCTTTACGGCAAAAGCGCGCCGGCCAAATATGCCAAACAGATGAAAATCCCGCCCGCGGCGGCGCAGGCGCTGCAGGAATTCGCACGGCAGGCCCTGCATGCGGCGCAGCTTGAATTTATTCACCCAATCAGCGAAAATAAAATATCCCTGCGGGCGGACATGCCGGCGGATATGCAGAATCTTTTGAAAGCCCTGCGCCGCGCGCAGGGATGATAAAGCTTCGCCAACCAGAGCCATACGAACAGGAAACCACAGCAGATGTCTAACGGCGCAGATCAATTCCCGCCCGACCCTTTCGCTCCGCAGGAGCCGGCCCCCGAAGCCGAAGCCGCGCCCGCAGCGGCGAAGCCGGACCTCAAGCAATCCTTTGGCCAGATTTCGATGATGACGAAGGGGCAGGAGGTCAACCTTGAAACCCTCGACCCGACGCTCAAACATGTGATTGTCGGCGTGGGCTGGAGCGCGCCGCCGGAAGAGCAGGGCTTCCCCGTCGATATCGACGCCAGCTGCTTTATCCTCAACCGTGATGGCCGCGTGCGCCGCGATACGGATTTTGTGTTCTACAACCACCTTGAAACCGACGGCGGCGTTGTCAAACATACGGGCGACAGCACAACGGGCGAGGGGGAAGGTGACGACGAAGCCATCGAACTTGACCTCGACAACATGGGGTTCGATGTTGAAAAAGTCGCCTTCGCCGTGACCATTCACAACGCCGAAGAACGCCAGCAAACTTTCGGTTTGGTCAAGGATGCCTATATCCGCATCCTGAACAAGGCGACGGGGCAGGAGCTTGCGCATTTCGACCTGACCGAAGACGCATCGTCCGACAACGCGATTATCTTCGGCGAGCTGGAGCGCGAGGGCGCAAGCTGGAAATTCCGCGCGCTCGGCACGGGCAGCAACGGCGGGCTTTACAAAATCGCGCGCGAATACGGCGTCAACGTCGCGCCAAACTAATTTTCGGCATGCCGCGGCATCTGCCGTTACGCGCTGCTTTTTCGAGCGGGCGTATTAAAATTGCGCGCGCGCAATTCTTTGCATAACTTTAAATCAAAGTTTCTCCATTCCCTTGACGAATCAAGGGGGAAGGGTCATTTTTGCGGCATCTTGTACTGCAGCAAGCCTAGAAAACACCTCATCAGAAAGGGCACACCACCATGCTTACGATTGGCCAGAAATTCCCCGCGTTCAACCTGACCGGCGTTGTTTCCTCCGACCCCAAAACCGCGTTCGAGACGCTGAGCAACGAGACCTACAAAGGCAAATGGCTGGTTGTGTTCGCATGGCCCAAGGATTTCACTTTCGTCTGCCCGACCGAAATTGCCGCTTTCGGCAAAATGAACCGTGATTTCGCAGACCGCGACACGCAGGTTCTCGGCCTCAGCACCGACAGCGACTACGTTCACCTCGCCTGGCGCCAGAACCACAAAGACCTGAACGACCTGCCCTTCCCGATGCTGTCCGACATCAAGCGCGAACTGTCCATGGCGCTTGGCATCCTTAACGAAGAAGCGGGCGTTTGCAACCGCGCGACCTTCATCGTTGACCCGACCGGCATCATCCGTTTCGTATCCGTGAACGACCTCAAAGTCGGCCGCAACGTTGACGAAGTCATGCGCACGCTCGACGCGCTGCAAACGGACGAACTGTGCCAGTGCAACTGGACCAAAGGCGAAGACACGCTGAGCAAAAAAGCGGCCTGATAACGCCCTATTTACAGAACTTGAAAAACGCCCGCAGGTTTGCCCCGCGGGCGTTTTTCTTTGTGTGTTTTATGTCTTTTTACCGCGCGGGTGGCAGGGGTATTTTCTTGCGGTGCGAAGTGCGAAAAAGCCTTTTTCTATCGCGCTTTTGTTGCACCGCTTTTTTGCCGCCTGTGGCAATTTTAGGGTATGATGCGCGCAAGGTCGCTGCATGTGCGCGGCCGCCGCATCATCACTGCATCCCTCCTGTTTGAAAAAAGAAAGTCGATCATGGCAAAGGCTCAGAAAAAAAACAGCTCCAAACCCTCGCGCGCGGCATCCGGCAAAACGCCGGCACGCAAGCCCGCCCGCGGCAGCGCGCATTTCGCGGATATGTTCTTCCGCCATGTACCGGCAGAAGACATCGCCGGTTTTTCCGCGCCGGAGCTGACGCAGATTGCCGCATCGATGCAAGGATGGGCGCAGACACGCAAAGTGGGCGCGCATAAACTGCGCGTGTTCAACCCCGACCAGAAACGCGACGGCTGGCATGTGCCCTGCACCGTCATTCAGGTCGTCAACGACGACATGCCTTTCATCATCGACTCTGTGACGTCGGAGCTGACGTATCAGGGCATGAACGTCGATTTGCTGTTGCACCCGATTTTGAACGCCAGCCGCGACAAGGCAGGGCAGCTGACGGATATCCAGTCCGGCAAGGCGGTGGCCAGCGGTTACGTCACGGAATCGCATGTGCATATCCATCTGGAACAAACGCTGTCGGCGGAGGCCTGCGAAAAACTGGCCATGGCGCTTGACCATACGCTGGCCGATGTGCGCAGCGCCACGGCGGACTGGCGCAAAATGCTGGCGCGCGTGGATGAAATCCTTGCCGCGCCCGAATTGTATGGCAAGGGTCATAGCGCTGCCGATGTGAAAGAAGCCGAAGAATTCCTGAACTACGTCAAGGCCAACAACTTCACCTTCCTTGGCTACCGCGAATACAGATTTACTTCGCGCAAGGAAGGGGCGAGCCTCGCGGTTGTGCAGGGCTCCGACCTTGGCGTTCTCAAAGGCGGACAAAAACTGGGCTTTGGCGAAGACATCAGCGGCGCGAAAATGGCCTTGCTGGCCGAAGCGCGCTGGCCTGTCACCGTCAGCAAACTGATTGAACAATACGCCGCCGTGCATCGCCGCGTGCCGCTGGATGCTGTGGGTATCAAAATCCTCGGCAAAGATGGCAGCTTGCAGGGCATGCATCTGTTTGTGGGCTTGTTTACTTCCAGCACCTATTCCTGCCGCACGAGCGAAGTGCCCATCGTGCGCCAGAAAGTGGCGGAGACTATCAACCGCGCCGGCTTTATCAAAGGCTCCCACGATGCCAAGGCGCTGGAGCATATCCTTGAAAAAATGCCGCGTGACGAGCTGTTTCAGGCGTCGTCCGAAGACGTTGACCGTCTTGCACTCGGTATTTTGCGTTTGCAGGCCAAGCAGCGCATCGCGCTTTTCACGCACATGGACCCGATGAAGCAGTACATGTCCTGCCTGCTGTATGTCCCGCGCGACCGCTACAACACGCGTTTCCGCCTTCAGGCCGCGCGCATCCTAGAACACGGCTATCGCGGCAAGGTGGTGAACTATTTCACCACGCTCGACGACAGCCCGCTGGCGCGTTTGCTGTTCACGGTTCTGCTCGAAGACGGCGCCGATGCCAGCTATGACCAGGGCTATATCGAAGCGCAGCTGATTGAGCTGGGCCGCGAGTGGGATGAGCGCCTGAAACAGGTTCTGGTCGCAGCCCATGGCCGCGCCAAAGGGGCGGAGCTGGCCTTTACCTTCGGCCGCGCTTTTGCTTCCGCCTATCATGAATCCATTCATATCGGCAATGCCGTGCATGACATCCGCCATCTGGAGCAGATGCTGAAAACCGGCGAGGATATCCGCGTCGATTTCTACCGCCTGCAAGGCATGGCCGCGGGCGAAATGCACCTGAAGGTTTATCACCGCGCAACGCCGGTGCCGCTCTCCGACATTATGCCGGTTCTGGGCAACATGGGGCTTCAGGCCGTATCTGAACTGCCCTACGAAGTGCGCCCCTATGGCCATGACAGCGCCATCTGGATTCACGACTTCAAACTGACGGGTGCGGAAGACATCGACCTCGACGCTGTGAAAGAGAATGTCGAAAGCACTTTCCTGCACGTCTGGCACGGGCAGGCGGAAAACGACGGGCTCAACCATCTGGC
>DDBY01000139.1:4583-7303 GCA_002334985.1 Micavibrio sp. UBA2020 | reverse complement strand
GGTTATATGCGTCAGGCGCGTTTCCCCTACAGCCGCGTGTATGTAGAACAGGTTCTCAGCAGCTATCCCGCCATCGCGCGCGCGCTGGTCGATTTCTTCCGCGCTATGCACGACCCGAAAGGGGCGAAATCGCTGAACGCGGCTGCTGCAGGCGAAAAAATCCTCGATATGCTGCAAGATGTGCAGAAGCTTGACCATGACCGCATTCTGCGCGGGTTCAAGATGCTCATCGAAAACACGCTGCGCACCAATTTTTACCAAACCGGTGAAGACGGCGAACATAAACCCTGCATTGCCTTCAAGCTCGATAGCAAAAACGTTGATGGCCTGCCGCTGCCGCGTCCGCATGTTGAAATTTTTGTCTATTCGGCGCGCGTCGAAGCGGTGCACCTGCGCGGCGGTGAAATCGCCCGCGGCGGTATTCGCTGGTCAGACCGCCACGACGATTTCCGCACGGAAATCCTCGGCCTTTTGAAATCGCAGACGGTCAAAAACACCGTCATCGTGCCGGTGGGCGCAAAAGGCGGTTTTGTCGTGAAGCAACCGCCGCAAACAGGCGGACGCGAAGCGTACCAGCAGGAAGGCATCGAGTGCTACAAGCTATTCGTGCAATCCCTGCTCGACATCACCGATAACAACGTGAAGGGCAAGATTGTGCGCCCGAAGGATGTTATCTGCCATGACGGCATTGACCCCTATCTAGTCGTCGCCGCAGATAAAGGCACGGCAACATTCTCGGATATCGCCAACGGCCTTTCCATGGCGCATGGTTTCTGGCTGAACGATGCTTTCGCCTCCGGCGGTTCTGCTGGCTACGACCACAAAAAAATGGGTATCACCGCCAAGGGCGGCTGGGAATCCGTGAAGCGTCACTTCCGCGAAATGGGCAAGGATATTCAAAAAGAGCCCTTCACCGTTGCAGGTGTGGGCGATATGGGCGGCGACGTTTTCGGCAACGCGATGCTGCTGTCCAAGCAAATCAAGCTGCAATTCGCCTTTAACCATGTGCATATTTTCTGCGACCCTGAGCCGAATGCAGAAAAAACCTTTGCCGAGCGTCTGCGTCTGTTCAAGGCGCGCGGCGGCTGGGATACTTACGATAAATCCCTGCTGTCTGCGGGTGGCGCCATTTATGAACGCTCCGCCAAGTCGGTGAAGGTTTCGGCACAAGTGAAAAAGCTGCTGGGCCTCGAGCGTGATACGCTGTCGCCGGATGAGCTTATCACTTCTATCCTCAAGGCAGATGTCGAACTGATGTGGTTCGGTGGTATCGGCACCTACGTCAAGTCATCACGCCAGAGCCATGCCGACGCCGATGATAAAACCAACGATGCCGTGCGCGTCGATGCACGCGACATGCGCGCCAAGGTGATGGGCGAGGGCGCAAACCTCGGCGTTACGCAGCTGGCGCGTGTTGAATATGCGCGCTGCGGCGGGCGTATCAATACGGACTTTATCGACAACTCGGCTGGTGTCGATTGCTCCGACCACGAAGTGAACATCAAAATCCTGCTCAGCGATGTGACGGTGCGCCGTAAAATGTCGCTGGAGGCACGCAACAAGCTGCTCGAAGGCATGACGGACGATGTTGCGGCGCTGGTTTTGCGCGACAACTATCAGCAAACCCAGTCGTTGACCCTTCAGGAAACGCTGGCGGTCGAGCATATCAACCTGCATGCCGAGCTTATCCGCGACCTCGAAAAATCCGGTCTTATCAAGCGCGCGCTTGAAGGGCTGCCGGACGATGAAACCTTCGCCCGCATGGTGCGTGACGGGCAGGGCTTGACCCGCCCTGAATTGTCGGTGCTGACGTCCTACGTCAAAATCGTTCTCTACAAGCGTATTCTGGACAGCGATATTCCGGATGCGCCGGCGATGGAAAAACACCTGTTCGGCTACTTCCCCAAGGCGCTGCAAAAATACGAAGACGAAATCCGCGCCCACAAGCTGCGCCGCGAAATCATCGCGACGCAAATTGTGAACACGCTGGTCAACCGCATGGGGGCAACGTTCGTCGCCTCCCGCGTCGGCAAGACGGGCGAGCGGGAAGAAGAAGTCATCAAGGCCTTCCTCATCGTGCAGGAAGCTTACGGTCTTGACGATATCTGGCAGAAAATCGAAGCGCTCGACAACCGCGTGCCGTCACAGGTGCAGACCTCGGCGCTCAAGGAGGTCTTCAGCGTGGTCAAGCGCGCGGTGACGTGGTTCCTGCGCTACGGCGGCGACAATCTGGATGTCGAAGGGGAGGTTGAAGCCTTCGCCCCGGGCATCGAGGTTTTGCGCAAATCCGTGCGCCAGATGGTGCCCGAAACCGTACGCGCAACGCTGGAGCAAAACAGCCGCAAACTGGCGGAATGGGGCGTACCTGCCGCGATTGCGGGTGATATCGCGGTCATGAAGCTTTTGTCTTCGGCCAGCGACATCGTGAACATCAGCCGCAAGTCCGACGACGACGTCGCGGAAATCGCGCCGGCGTATTTCATGGTGGGTGAACGCCTCGGCCTTGACTGGCTGCGCCAGCAGGCGTCGAACATCGTGCCCGCCAATGCCTGGCAGGCGCGCGTGATGGGCGGTTTGATGGATGATTTCTTCATTCACCAGGCGGCAATCACCGCGGCGATTTTCTCAAGCGTCAGCCGCAAAACCCGCGTCGATGCCAAGCTTATCGACCAGTGGTTCGGCAAACATGGCGAAATGGTGGCCAAAATCGGCCAGATTGT
>DDBY01000139.1:0-4270 GCA_002334985.1 Micavibrio sp. UBA2020 | reverse complement strand
CCAGCGCATCGGCCAGCTGGTGCATGTGGTCAATTAAGCGCGGCCGTGCCGCCTACCATTTTGCGGGCGGCGCGTCGCGGACATGCAGGGCAACCTGATTGCCGGCGGCATTATAGGCCAAATTATCGAAGCTAACGGCACGGGCGCGGGCAATACCGCGCCCGTGGCTGTCTCTGGCCCTTGCCGGCTCGATGCTTGTCCATGATTTCCAGTCAAACCCCGCGCCGGGGTCGGTGATGACGATAAAAACACCCTCCGGCCTGCGGGCGATGACGACTTCGGCGCTTTTCTGGCGGTTTTCAGGCAGGCTTTGCCGTCTTTCGATTTCAGCAAGCCAGTTGCCGTCTTCCAAAAGCCGTGTTTTCAAATCATGCCCGATACCAAGGCAGCCGTGTTCTATGGCGTTCAGCATCAACGCCTCCAGCCCCGGCGCAATGCGCTGCGGGTCGCGGAACATCGCGGCGGCAAAACGGGCAAGTACTGCGGCTTCGCTTATGGTGCGTATCCTGAATTTACAGGTATCCATCAATGCAAACCCGCTTTGCATGTCCATGTTTACGGATGCAGGCGGCTGCGGGTTTGGTTGCGGTGCTGTCTGGGCGGGCGTCGGCATGGTATCCCCCTTTGTTTGCGGCTATTCTATCTTTCGGTGAAGGCGCTCGACATCGCGTTGCGTACCGGCTTCAGCAGGTACTCCAGCACGGTTTTCTCGCCTGTGATGATGTCTGCCATCACGGTCATGCCGGGTACAACGGTGTTGCGCGTATCTTCGCCGGCATGCGCGCGGGCGAGGCGGACGCGGCCTTGGAAATACCGCTCTCCGCCTTCGCCGGCGAAGCTGGCGGCTGAAATGAACTCAAGTGTGCCGGGAATGGCGCCATAGCGGGAGAAATCAAAGCTGCTGCATTTCACCTGCACATCCTGCCCCGCGCGGATATGGCCGATATAACGCGGCGGAATTTTCAGTGACACGACAAGCGGCGCATCGGCAGGCAGAATTTCCATCAGCGTTTGTCCCGGCTGCACCACGTTGCCGATGGTATTGACCGCCAGCCCCTTGATGGTGCCGCGCACGGGGGCACGCACGTCGAGCCGCGCCACGCGCTCTTTCAGCTTGGCGATAAGCTCGCGGTTCTGCGCCTGTGCGGACAGGATGCCGTCAAGGCGCTGGTTCACATCATCGGTCGTGCCTGCGTCAAGCGCGGCCAGCCTGTCCTGATATTCGCGTATAGCGCCGTTTGCAGCGGCAATCTGGCTTTGCAGGCTGCCGATTTGTCCGCGCAGGTGGTTATGTTGCTGCTCGGTCTCCATCACGCGCGCTTCGGGCATCACACCTTGGCGGTTCATTTCCTGCCGTTTGGCGTAAAGGTCGGATACGATGCGGAAATTCTGCTGCGCGGTTGTCAGCTCCGCCCGCAGCGCGCCGATGGCCTGTTTTTTCTGGTCGATTTGCTGACGAATGACACCGCGCTCTTTTTCCCTTGCGGCCTGCATACTGGCAAAAAAAGCTTCCTGATCGCGCATCACGTCTTGGTTGTTGCGCGCTTCAGGCGGGAAGGCGGGCGCACGGTTTTCCAAAAATGCGCGCAGGCGCTCTTCCTGCAGGGCGAGAGTGAGGGTTTGCTCTTCGGCGCGGCGCAGGTCTTTTTCAATGCCCGCGCCATCCAGCCGCAACAGCACTTGGCCTTTTTCGACGCTGTCGCCTTCTTGTGCCAAAATCTCGCGCACCATGCCGCCTTCGAGGTGCTGCACGGCCTGCTGGAATCCACTGGGCACAATTTCGCCGGGTGTGCGGGCGATTTCGTGGATATTCGCGAAGGCCGCCCATGATAAAAATCCCAGAAAGGCGAGGCTCACCACTGCCATTGTGGCACGCACAATGCGCGGACTGGCCGTTTCTTTCAGGCGGATGGATTGTGACAGCAAGCGCAGCTGCTTTTGGCGTTTTTCGTCGGTCATTATGCGGCCTCCCTTAAATGGCGGAGCATGTCTTCGCGGTTGCCTGCGGCGGCTTTCGCGCCGCGGCGCAGGTGGATAATAACGTCGGCCAGTGCCAGAAGGTCGCCGCGGTGCGCAACGGCGATAATGGTGCGTTTTCCGTGCGACTGGCGGATATAGGTGCGCAGGTTTTCGCCCGCCGTGCCGTTCATCAGCGTATTGGGCATTTCATCGATAAGAACCACAGCCGCGTTTTGCAAATAGGCGCGCGCCAGCGACAGTCGCGCCGCCAGCGACGGCGTCATGTGTACTTCGGCTATGGTTTTATCCAGCTGCGCACGGCAATCTTCCCACGCATCGGCCAGCAAGAGGGCGTTTTCAATATCGGTCTCGCTGGCGAACGGGTTGCCGATGGCGATGTTCTCGCGCAGCGTGCCCGGAAAGAAATCCGGCTTTTGCGGCACATAGGCGATTTGCCGGCGCAGTTCCGCCGCATCCATCTGGCGTATGTCGTAGCCATCGATGCGCACAGCGCCGCTTTCGGGACGGTAAAGCCCTTTGACGAGTTTCAGCAGGCTCGATTTTCCGCTGCCGTTGCGCCCCGTCACGGCGGCCATACGGCCGGGTGGCAGGTCGAACATCAGGCTATCAATCGCCGGCGATACGGCGTTTTCGTAGCGCAGCGTGGCGCTGTCGATAACGATATGGCCGCGCAGGGCGTTCAGGCTGGCGGCTGTTTGCGCCAGTTCCGCTTCGGATTCAATATCCATCAGGCTATTGACCTGTTCGATACTGCTGCGCAGCTGTTCCAGCCGCGGTATCATGGTGCAAAGGCTGTAAAACGGCAACAAAATGCGCCAGACCAGTATCATCGAGGCGACCAGCGCCCCCGTGGTGATACTGCCCGCCCAGATAAGCCCGACGCCAAAGCCGATGGTGAGCACGGCGGAAAGCACTGTCAGCGCATGCGCCAGCGTTTCTGCCACCGTGCCTAGAAACGACAGGCGGAAACCCAGAACGGCGTCACGTCCGGTGAGCGTATCGAATTTGTCTTCCCATGCCTTGCCAAGGCCATTGACGCGGATACTGCGCAGGCGCTCGTGGCTTTCGATGATGAATTGCTGGCGCGCCGATGTGGCTTTGGCCGCCAGCCGCATCACGCGGCGAATACGCGCCTGCATGGCAAAAAACAAGGCCGCATAGGCGCCAACCATGCAAACGGGCACCAGAACGAGCGGGCCCGCGACCGCCCACATCACGCCAACGGCAATCACCACGAAGGGAATTTCAAGAAAAGACAGGAATACGGCGCTGCTAAAAAAATCGCGCACGGATTCGAATGTGCGGATACGCGCAACCTGCGCAGCAACCGATGCGCGTTCGATAAGCGCTGGCGAAAGGCCGATAAGATGTGAGAAAATACGCCCGCCGACAAGGTTGTCCAGCCGCGCGGTCATCCACGCAAGCCCCTCGGAGCGAATATCGCGCAGCGCCCATTCCGCCACCAGCGCCATAGATACGCCCACCGTCAGCATGGCCAGCGATGACAGGTCATAAGGCGATATCACGCGGTCATAAACCATCATAATGAAAATCGGCGGCGCCAGCGCAAAGATGTTCAGCGCAAGGCAGGTGACAAGAACCTGCCAGAACGAAACAGAGAATCTGCCCACCAGCGCGCTGAACCAACCGCGTTTGACCGCGCTGCGCATAAAGCGCGACGTTGTTTGCAGGTGCGGGTCATAGGCTTTGAAAAAACAAGCCGTACCCTGCAAGGCGGCTTCGGCATCGCGGCGCGGAAGCGGGCGGATGTCGTGGCGCTGGCTGTCGTATATCATCAAGTCGCCGTCTTTTTGCGCGAAAATGACATAGGGCGCATCCGGGCGTGCATCGGCGGTGAACAAGCAGGGCAAAAGTCGCCCGTCGATATCGCGCATGCTTGTGTCCAACGTTTCCGAAAAATAACCCAGCTGCGCCATTGTGCTGCGCAGGCCTGTCAAATCCCCGCCCTCAACGGCGGTCATGGAATCAAGCAGCCTGCGCGCTTTGCACGCGGGGTCAAGCGCCAGAACCATCGCGGCAAGACAGGCTAGCCAGGGGCCGCGGCCATCGCCCGTGCGCCACGCTGGTTTTGACATCAAATCCATCAGAATATCGATGGAAATGCGCGCGGCGTCCGGCGATGCGGTAGATAAGGTGCTGGTCATGAATGGGCTTTCTTTTTGTTTTGCGCAGGGGAATGTCCGGTAACATCGTAAAGACGGCCGCTATCCAGTCTGAAATGCCGCTGCGCAAGGCCTGTCAGATTGGCGTCTTCGGAAATCAGCACCAG
>DDBY01000231.1:8977-21597 GCA_002334985.1 Micavibrio sp. UBA2020 | reverse complement strand
GAAAGCGGCATCAACCGCGACAGCGCGATTTTTATGCGCGCGGAGGGGCTGTCTTTCTTTGACGGTAACGATTGCAAGATTTTCGACCGTGCGCAGTGGCTGGCGGAGCGCTGCGGGCCGATTGATATCCTCTCGTCGCAGTTCAGCGGCGCGAACATGCACCCGATTTGCTATGAAATGTCGGACGAAGAATACAAGCAAATCTCGCGTCAAAAAAAGATGCGCAAATTTGTCGCCGTGCGTAACTTTATCCGTGACATGAAACCGCGTTATTATATGCCGTCGGCGGGGCCTGCTGTATTTTCTTTTCCGCAGCATGAACACCTGAATTTCGAGGAAGGCAACATCTTCCCGAAATGGTGGGAATTTCACGCCTATATGGACAGCAAGGATAGCGGTGTCGAATGTGTGCCGCTCGATGTGCTGGGCAGCGTAACGCCCGAGGGCAAAGACGGTTTTACATTTGAAAAAACCGCCCAGCCGCTGTCGGATGATGATATCCGCGGTATGATTAAATATTACCGCGATGTCGATGCGGCCGCACCGAAGCCTGCGCCGCTGTCTGATGCCGAAGTGCTGGCGTATTTCGAACGTGAAATGAACCGCAAAATTGAAGTTCTCAAAAAGAACCCGAGCATCACGCTGGGCTGTGCGCTTTATTTTGATGTCAAGTCGGCAGATGGAACGTCGGTCGTCTATGGTATCGACCCGGCGCAGCCGGAACTCAAAAAAGTCGCATCGGCGGATATTCAGGCGCCTTATTATCTGCATACAACCAGCACGGCAGCCATTGAAAAGCTGATTCATTCAGGTAAGGGCTGGGGCACTTATTTCTTGTCGTTCCTGTTCCGCAGCCGCCGCGTGCCGGACGTATTCGATTCAGCCATGGGCACATTTTTTGTGGCGAACGACGACGATGATTTGGATTTCGGCCTTAAAAAACTCGTGCAGTTCAGAGATAGCGATGAATGCGTCACACTGACCAGCCCCGACGGGCAAGCAAGCGTGACCTGCCGCCGTTTCTGTCCGCATCAGGGGGCTGATTTGAAATATGCGGCATTTGATGGAAAATATGTCGTATGCCCGCGCCACCAATGGAAATTCGATTGCGAAAACGGCGGCAAAGCCGATAACAGCATGGACACCATCGATGCCGTCATTACACGCAAAAACGCAGGATAACATGAAACAGAAAAGTCCCTTCCTTGCAAAAAGAAAAGAGCTTTCCGAGCAGCTCGGCAAACAGGAAATTTACGATGTCGTTGACCATTGGCCGTTGTACGTCGGCCTCACGACACTGGCGCGCACCGTCGAAATTCTTGATGTATTCCGCAGTGTGGCCGATGTCGAAGGGGACATCGCCGAATTTGGTTCCCACAAGGGCTCTAACCTGATTTATCTTGCCAAGCTTTGCCAGATTTACGGCCTGCAGGGTCGAAAGAAAATTCACTGTTTCGAAAGCTTCGAAGGATTGCAAAACTTCAAGGCGGAAGACGGCGTACAGGACGGCAATCAAGGCAAGTATCAGGGTAGCCTGCAAACCTTGCAAAAAGTTATCGAGCTGTTCGGCTATCAAAACGATATCGAAATCCATCAGGGCTTTATCGAAGATACACTGCCGGTATTCCTGGATAAAAATCCGGATAAAAAATTCTCCTTCCTTTACTACGATGCGGATTTGTATGAGCCGTGCAAGGTCATGCTCGACCTGCTGCACGACAAACTTTCGGTGGGCGGCGTTTTTGTATTTGATGAATACGGTCTTGAAGAATGGCCGGGCGAAACGCAGGCAGTGGACGAGTTTATCGCAGCCAATAAAGACCGCTTTGCGGTTGAAAAGCCCGCCATCACCACGCGCCCCGGTATGGTTCTGCGCAAACTGAGGGATTGATATGGGCTATTTCGACGGCCTTACAGATGCCGCGTTCAAGGCGGATGCCGAGGGACGGCAGGTTTTTTACCCGTGGGGTGTTTTAGGCAAAGGTTATGTGACGCGCGATGCGGAACATTATGAGGGTCTGCGCGAAAACATCAAATTGATGTATATGGTCGTTCTGCCGGTGATTATCGTCAATCAGGTGATTTTCGGCGTGAAGGCGAATTTGATTTTTTTGCCGCTGTATCTCGTCTGGTATCTGGTGATGTTGAGGCGGTGGACGTCGGGGCTGGAAATTTCTGGCGAGAAAATGACAGTGGCGGAGGCGCGGCGCAATTCCGCCAAGTCGCACAATCGCGGCACGCTGATTTTCTTTGTGATTATATCTGTGATTTTTGTGCTGCTCGGCCTGATGATGGTGGCGGGCGGGCAGGTCTGGCCGGGGCTTTTTGTTGCTGGGTTCTTTGGCGCTTGCGGCGTCATGATGGGGCTGATGTTGCGTGATAAATCAAAGGCTTCTTCGTCCCAAAACGCTTCATCGGATTTTTTTAAAAAGAAATAGCGCAGGTCTGGTATAATCGGGCTTCGGATATTTTTATCAGGTTGCCATGTCCCTCGACGACGATTTCAACAAAAACGGCCAAAAAGGCACGCCCGCGCACGGGTTCGGCGCGGGTCAGTCGTGGCAAGATAAGGTCGTCGAAGGCGATAAAATCTGGGCGCAGGTTAAAAACATGCTGGATGCGCAGGGCGCGTCTTTGCCGCAAACGCCGCGCCGTCCTGACGTGCGTTTGATTGTCAGCAATGTATCGGGCGTGGAAATGCGTTTTCACAATCCGGGCGACCATTCGGGTTCTAAAGAAGAGGTTATCCCGTCCAGCGGTGATAAAACCGCCGCGATGATAATGGTCAAAGGCAAAACGCTGAGCGAGCAGGCGGCGAATGCCAAAGAGATTTTTGACCTCTATAACCTTGGCGCCGAAGGGCTGAGCGCGCGATTTATTGCAGATTTGAAAGCGGGCAAACTGGCGGATTTTATCGACGAAGCCTACGGCCCCGCGCCGTTTGAACAGCAGGCGTCAAAGCTTGTCGAGGTTAACTGGCAGGCCGAAGACGGCACTGCCTTTAACGTGCCGCCGACGCAAGGCGCCAATGCGTCCTTTGGCGCGCGCGCGGCCACAAATGAAACGGTGTTTCTGGCGCAGTTCCAGATTTTTGTGAAAGGTACCGGCACAACGCCGGAGCTTGCCGATGGATACGGCATGAACATCGCCGTTGCGTCCGACTGGCAAACGGGCAAGGAAAGCACGCGCCCGATTGTACCTGCGGTTGCCAAAACATATTACGGTGCGCATTTTGATTCCATTCCGGTTGTGACGTTGCATCCGGACGGTATCGTGAAATCCATCGACCTTCAAAACGGCAGCGTTATTACGCATGACATGCCGCCCAAGAAAACTTCCGGCAATACGCCGAAATCCCCCTGATGCCGTTTCAGCTGCATAGCAAAGGCGTCACCGTGCGCATACGCCTGACGCCAGGCGCGCGCCAAACCGCCGTGCAGGGGTTTGCAGACGAAGCGGGCGGGGCGGATGCGGGCAGGTTTTTGAAAATATCCGTGAACGCCGTGCCCGAAGACGGTAAAGCCAATCGCGCCTTGGTCGATTTTCTGGCGCAGGAATGGGGGCTTCCCAAATCTGCTTTCAGCCTTATTTCGGGCGATACCAGCCGCCAGAAAACGCTGCTGATAGAAGCATCAGAGCCTGCCATTCTATACGCCCGTCTTGCAGCGCTTTACAGCAAATAAAGTTTTTTTAGCCTACGCAGGCTTCTTGCCCGCACGCCAGTATCACTCCTATACTGGCAAGGAAGGAAAAAATGATGCCCCTGCGCGCGTTTTATATTTTCATTCTGTCGTTTGTGCTGCTGGCTGTCATTTGTGACGGCGCCGCAGCGCAAAGCCTGCGCGAACGCCTTGAAGCGCGCCGCAGCGAGCGTACGCAAGGCGAAGATGGCGGCAGCGGCGGCAAGCTGCGCGACATGCTTTCTGCGCGCACTGCGGGCAATGAAAGCGCGGCAGCATTGCCCGAAGGCACGCGCGTGCTGCGCGATGTCGCTTACGGCACGCACGAAAAACAGAAAATCGATGTTTATCTGCCGCCGGATGCCAAAGCGGCGCCTGTTATTTTCATGGTGCATGGCGGTGCGTGGATAACGGGCGACAAATCCAACAAAGGCGTTGTAGGCAGCAAGGGTACCTATTGGCTGCCCAAGGGCTATGCGATGATTTCCGCCAATTACCGCATGGTGGGCGACGGCGCAGACCCTTATACGCAGGCGCTTGATGTGGCCGCTGCACTGGCCTATGTGCAGCAGCATGCAGCGGAATGGGGGCTGGACGCCACGCGCATTGTCACCATGGGGCATTCGGCGGGGGCGCATCTGGTCGGCTTGCTGGCGGTCAACCCCGATATTGCCGCAGGGCAGGGCGCCAAACCGTGGCGTGCAACGGTGATGCTGGATAGCGGCGCCGTTGACGTTGTGACTTTGATGAAAATTCCGCATGCGCGCTTTTACGATAAAGCCTTTGGCAATGACGAGACACTGTGGGAAAAAACATCCCTGACGCGGCAGGTTTCCGTGGGGGCTGTCCCCTTGATGATTGTTTGTTCCAGCACGCGCAAGGATAAACCCTGCGCACAGGGCGAAGTACTGGTGCGCAAGTTGCAGCAGATGAAAAAAATGGCAAGTGTTTATCCGGTTGAGCTGGGGCATGGTGCCGTAACGGCGGAGCTTGGCAAGGACAACGATTACACGCGCGATGTTGACGCTTTTATTCAATCGGTGATTCAATGAAGAATATCTGGCTGGTGCTTTTTTTGGCTTTCTTGTTCTGGCCGCTTTCAGCGTTGCAGGCGCAAAACAAAATGCCCGCCGTGCCACCGATTGCCGTGACGTCGGATGATATTCCGCCGCCTGTCACATACGAAAAGCCTGAACGCGTGGTTGTCGGGGCGCATATCAACGATATTCTCGAAGTCGATATGCGCAGCCACAGTTACCGACTTGATATGTACGTCTGGTTCCGCTGGAAAGACCCTGCGCTGAAGCCGTGGGAAACGGCGGAATTCATGAACGCTTTTGACCCTGCCGACCATGTACGCACGCCGGTATATGACGAGCCGCAAAAAATGCCTGACGGCACGCTGCACATGGTGATACGCCAGCAGGGAAAATTCAGCTCTAAATTCCCGCTGCAGGATTATCCGTTTGACCGCCAGTTTCTTGTCGCCGCGATGGAAGACAGCGTCGATGATACGCGGGGCGTGGTTTATGTGGCGGAGCGCAGCGCCAAGGGTGGCGCTATCAGCATCAACCCTGAAATCAGCCTGCCCGGTTTTATGCTGGAGCCGCCGCGGCTTGAAATTCGCGCTTTTCCATACCCGACAGCGTTTGGCGATTTGACGCAGAATGACCTGTATCCATACGATCGGGTGTCTTTTGTTGTGCCTGTGGTGCGGCCTGCATCGACGACAGCGGTCAAGATTTTTATGCCGCTGGGGCTGGTCATTTTTTGCGCTGCATTGGTCTTTTTTGTGCATCCGCAATATGTCGAGGGGCGGCTTGGCGTTGCCATCACGGCACTGCTGACTTTGGTGGCCTTGCAACTGACAACGGCCAGCGGCTTGCCGGATGTGGATTACCTGCTGCTGACGGATAAAGTATATGTGCTGGCCTATGTATTTATTATCGGGGCGCTCATGCAAATTGCGCGCACGTCTTCTTTGGTAAAATCCGAAAAATACGCGGCTGCCATCCGCAGCGACCGTATAGCGCTGGCGGTTCTTTTGGTGCTGTTTGCGCTTTCATGTGCGGCTATTATTTTACCGGATTCCAGCCATTAAAATTTTCCGCAGGGTTTGTCTGTCCGGTGCGTGTCATAGACGTATGAAAGGCGCAGGGGTAAGAACTGTTTTTACTCAAGGCCTTGAAAATAAACAGTTAAAACCCAAAGGGGGATTTTATGAACCGCTATCATTTTCTTTCCGTCGCCGCTGGCGCATTGATGCTGTTTTCGACGACGGGCGCCTATGCCCAGCCGGACGGACGTCCGATGCCCCCCTCCGGCAAGCCGCCGGAAGCCTGGCGCGAACATCAGGAAGAAATGCGCGAGCGTATTCAGGAACACCGCGAAAAAATGCAGGATCGCCGCGAAGAACACCGCGAACGCGTGGAAGAACATCAGGAGCGCATGAAAGACCGCCGCGAAGATGCGCGTGACCGCCACGAGGATTACCGCGACCGTCACGAAGATATGCGTGACCACCGCGAAGACCGCCGTGACCGGCATGAAGACCGCTACGACCGCCGTGAAGACAAATGGGATGACAAACACGATGGCGGCCGCCGCGACAAGGCAGAAGACTATTATGACCGTAAAGAAGACCGCTATGACCGTCGCGAGGACTACCGCGACCGCCGTGAAGACGGGCGCGACCGCAAGGAAGACCGTTTCGACAGACGCGAAGACCATCGTGATGGCCGTGACGCACCGCCGCGCGGTGGCAGAGGCGGCGGGCGTGATTAATTAACGCCGCTCAAGCAAATAAAAAAGCCGGAAGCTTTCGCTTCCGGCTTTTTTGCTGCGTTTTTTATGCCGCCAGAAGCGCCTGATTGCACGGAGCGTTAATAAAATCGCAGGCTTTACCGCCGTTTTTCTCCATGGCATAATTTTTCGGTAAAGGGAAACACCTATGCCGGACTTCGAGAAAAAAACCAGATGGGTTGTCATCACGGGCGCGCCGTCGTCGGGGAAAACGTCGGTCATCGATGAATTGCGGGCGCGGGGCTATCCGGTGCAAGCGGAAGTTGCGCGCGAGCTGATAGAGGAATGCCTGCGGCGCGGGCAGTCGCTCGAAGATGTCCGCAAGGACGGCGGTAAACAGTTGCAACATGACATCCTGCGTATTAAACGCGCACGCGAAGCATCGCTCGACCCTGCGCAGCTTGTTTTCATGGACCGCGGTATGCCTGACAGTATTGCCTATTTCCGTCTGGCGGGGCTGGGGGCAGATGCCGCCATCGCCGCATGCCACATGTACCGTTATGATGCTGTATTTATTTTCGACCGCCTGCCGCTGGTCAAAGACGGCGTGCGCGCGGAGGACGAGGCAGTAGCCAAACGTATCGACGATATGCTGCGTGCGGATTACGCGGCGCTGGGCTATCAACCTGTCTGCGTGCCTGCCGTGCCGGTATCGGCGCGGGCGGATATGATTTTACAGCATCTGCGCCTGCCGCAGCAGAAAGCGGCCGCGTCATGAAAATATACCGGAATTTTGAAGAACTGAGCGATGCCGCAGAAGCAGGCGATGCGGATGCGCAGTACGAACTGGCGCTCGGCCACATGACGGGGTATTGCAAGGGGCAGGTTTTAACGCCCAGTGGCGCCGCCGCCTTCGGCTGGATGATGAAAGCGGCGGAGCAGGAACATGCCGCCGCCATGGAAAATATCGGCCGTGCCTATATTCACGGGTTTATGGGCGTAGATGCGGGCAACCGTTTTTTACACGTTGACCGTGCGGCCGGTCTATCGTGGCTGCAAAAGGCAGTGGTGGCGGGCGCGGCGGGGGCTTGCCGCGAGCTCGGGCTTTTTTACCGGTATGACGATGCGCATAAGGCGGCGGAGTATTTTTACAAAGCCGCCTATTATTTCGGCGATACGCTGGCGCTGCGTTATTACGCGGTGGCGCTTTATTACGGTGACGGCATCGCGCAGGATGAAGAAGCCGGGCGCAAGGTTATGCTCTCGGCACTGTCCATGGATGCGGATGTGACGGCGGAAGAGGCGGACGAGATAAGCCGCGCCTTTGGCATAGAGGTCGCGGCGCCCGCCGACGATACCGCACAGCAGGCACGCCGCGCGCGTGCGGACGAATATTATCTGGCTGCGCTGAAACGGCGGGCGGAGGCGGGGGACCCCGCGGGGCAGTACGAACTGGCGCTGCGTTATTATCTGGGCCGCGGGATTGCCCAGGATATGGCGGCGGCGCGGGGCTGGCTTTCCCGTGCGGCGGAGGGGGGATACGCGCCTGCACGGCGCCAGATGGCCGCCTTGGCTGCGCAGACGCTCCATTGAGCGGGTTTTTGTGAAAGAGGCGGGGCAAACCCCTGAAAAAACAGCTATAAATCCATAATAATGCTGTTGACAATCTCGCCCAAATCCTTATAGTGCCCACATTCCTGGGAAAGAGGGCCGGATTTATATCCTATCCCCGTCGCCGCAATAGCGGGTCGAACTACCGGGACAATTTAAAAAGAGTGAGGAAATACAATGGCAAAACGCCCACAAGCCAAACATAAAATCGACCGCCGCCTTGGCGTCAACCTGTGGGGCCGTGCAAAATCGCCCTTCAACAAGCGCGAATACGGTCCCGGCCAACACGGCCAAAACAAGAAAAAGCCGACGGATTACGCTATCCAGCTGCTCGCAAAACAAAAACTGCGCGGCTACTACGCGAACATCGGCGAACGTCAATTCTACCGCTATTACGAAGAAGCGCGCCGCCGCAAGGGTGACTCCGGTCACAACCTCGTCGAGTTGCTGGAGCGTCGTCTGGATGCGGTTATCTACCGCATGAAATTCGTGCCCACCATGTTCGCGGCACGCCAGTTCGTCAGCCACGGTCACGTTAAAGTGAACGGCAAACGCGTGACGATTTCTTCCTACTCTCTGAAAGACGGCGACATCATCGAAGTGCGCGAAAAATCCCGCACGATGGCGCTGGTTCTGGGCGCAATCGAAGCGGCCGACCGCGAAATCCCGTCTTACCTCGAAGTTGACCACAAAGCCTTCACCGGTAAATTCGTCCGTGGTCCGAAACTTGAAGAAGTTCCGTATCCTGTTCACATGGAACCGAACCTCATCGTCGAATTCTACTCCCGTTAATTTGTACGGGATGGAACAACAAAAAACCGCCCTGGCAACGGGGCGGTTTTTTGCTGCGTCAAATTCGGGTTTTTACGGCATGCCGCTGTTTTGCGCGGCGGGTTTTGTGGCCTGTTTGTCCTTGCGGACGTAATAACGCTCCACATTGCGCGGGTCAAAAGTCGCCTCGACGGTCAGACGCACGTCGGCATCGCGCGCCAGCTTGCCCGCCGCCGTGTGACGCACAGCGTCCATCAGGCTATGTGCCAGCTCGTCCAGATGTTGCTGCGGCAGTTCAATCGTTACATGCGCCATCTGTGCGCGGTCTTGCTGTTGCATAAACGACGTGCGGATTTCATCCAGCCGCTGTTCAACGCCCATATCCTTGGCGGCTTTTTGCGCAATATGCTGTTTCAGCGTATGGATGACGGCGCTGCGCACCGTGTTTTCGTCCTGTAGTCCGGCGGGCGTAAGGCCGACGATGGAGACCCGCGCCTGCAGGGGCAGGTTGTCGCGGGTATAGGCATCGACGGTACCAAGGCTGATGATATGCCGCTCCACGTTTTCGATTTTCGGGGTATCGGCATGGGCGGTTTTATCCTGCTGCGCGTCGTTATAAAGCGCTGTACCGGCGCTACCGAGCAAGATGCCGGTCACCAGTGTAAAAGCTGCTCTGAGACGCTTTTCGAACATATCCAACCAAAAATGCCTGTTTATCCTACCTGTATCCTATCAGGCGGCACTTAACATATCGTAAATAATAGATTTTATGGCTAAAAATGAAGCCGTTCAGGGGCGGCTTTAAGGCGATTCCGGCGGGACGGAGTCGGCGTGGCTGCCGCGGGGCTTGCCGCGCAGGGCGACCAGAATGCCGTGCAGGGTGCGCACTTCCTGCACCGTCGGTGCGGCGCGGAAAAAGAAATTGCGGATATTGCGCAGCAGGGTCGGTTTTTGCGGTGCGCTCCTGAAAAAGCCGCGCTCATCGAGGTCGGCCTCAAGGTATTGCAGCAGGTGTTCAATCTCCCCGCGCTTGGCAGGCGCTTCGTTGTCGCCGTCTTCCGGCGCGGGCGCGGCGGCGGGCGGAAAGCGGTTGTCGCAGCAAAGCCAGCTGTAGCAGGCCAGCAAAACCGCCTGCGCCAGATTGAGCGATGAAAAACCGGGATTGAGCGGGATGTTCAAAATCGCGCTGGCCACCGCCACGTCTTCGTTTTCAAGGCCGGAGCGTTCGGGGCCGAACAGGATGCCGCAATTCGCAGCCGTGCGGCCATGATGGCGGTGGTGGATTTCGCGGGCAGCTTCTTCGGCCTTCAGGACAGGTTTGACCATATCGCGCATGCGTGCGGTCGTGGCCAGTACATAGTCGAGGTCGGCCACGGCTTCGGCGGTGGTTTCGTATAGTTTTGCGCTGTTAAGAACATCAATCGCGCCGGATGCGGCGGCGATGGCATCTTCGTTCGGCCAGCCATCACGCGGTTTGACGATGCGCAGTTCCGTGACGCCGCAGTTCAGCATCGCCCGCGCGCACATGCCGATGTTTTCGCCCAGCTGCGGACGCACCAGAATAACCACAGGCGCCAGCGGCATATCGGCGGGGACAAGAGGTTGCGATGTATCGGTTCCGGCCATGTGCGGGATATATGTGCGTTAAGCAGCCGACTTGAGCCGCTCCAGCACGCGCTGGCGGCCGATGAGGGGCAGCAGTACGCCCAGTTCAGGGCCGTGTTCCTGTCCGGTAATCGACAGGCGCAGCGGCATGAACAGTGCCTTGCCTTTGCGGTCGGTTTTGGCCTTGATGGCGCCGACCCATTGTTCCCACGTTTTGTTATCCCACGGGCCTTCGGGCAGCAAATCGGCGGCGATTTTGGCGAATTCGGCGTCTTCGATGACGGGCGTGACGGGGCCTTTGGCCACTTGCCACCAGTCTTTGATATCGGCCAGCAGTTCAAGGTTCGGGCGCACGGCCAGCCAGAAGGCTTCGTCAACATCGGTCATGCCGAGGGCGGCGAGGCGTTCTTTCACCTGCGCGAATTCCATTCTATGCAGGATTTTCGCATTCAGGCGATACAGTTCTTCTTCGTCGAATTTCGGCAGGTTGCGCGAAAATTTGGCGAAATCGAAACTGTCGATGGCGTCCTGCGTGCTGCTCAGCGGCTCGATAGGGTCGGACGTGCCAATGCGCGACATCAGGCTGATAAGCGCCAGCGGCTCGATGCCGACTTCGTCGCGCAGGGAGGAGACGCTGAAAGAGCCTTTGCGTTTCGACAGTTTTTTGCCTTCCATGTCGCCCAGAAGCGTAACGTGTGCGAATTGCGGCGGCGTCGCGCCGAGGGCTTCGAACATCTGCACATGGCTGGCGGTATTGCTGACGTGGTCTTCGCCGCGCACGATATGCGTGATGCCGAAATCGATGTCGTCGATGACGGAGCAGATATGATACAGCGGGCGGCCGTCTTCGCGTATCAGCACGGGGTCGGTCATGTCCTTGCCGTGAAATTCGACATGGCCGCGCACAAGGTCCTGCCAGATGATGGGTTTGTGTTCCAGCTTGAAGCGCCAATGCGGGCGGCGGCCTTCGGCTTCGAATTGTTTTTTCTGTGCGTCGGTCAAATCCAGTGCTGCACGGTCGTAAATCGGCGGCTTGCCTTGTGACAGCAGGGCTTTGCGTTTCAGTCCCAGCTCGTCTTCGGTTTCATAGCAGGGATAGAGGCGGCCGTTGTCTTTGAGTTTCTGGATGGCGCGGTCGTAATCTTCGCTGCGGTCACGCTGGCGCGCGAAGCTGTCCCACGTCAGGCCGAGCCATTTGAGGCCAGCCATGATGTCATCGACGTTTTCTTCCTTCGAGCGCACGAGGTCGGTATCGTCGATGCGCAGCATGAAATTGCCCTTGTTCTTGCGGGCGCAAAGCCAGACGATAAGCGCGGTGCGCACGCTGCCGACATGGAGCGTTCCGGTGGGGCTGGGGGCAAATCTGACGGCGACGGTCATGGTCTCGGTATCCTTATGGTTTCAAGGCGCCCATCTTACACCAGCCCCCCTGAAAACCCAAGGGGGCAAAGCTGTGGTTTAATCCTGAAAAAGCCCCAAAAACGGGCGAAAAATCGCCTTCAAGGGGCGGGTGGGCGCGGCGGGCGGCGGGCATCGGAGGGCTGGCGGAAACCCGCGACAATGCCCTGGTCAATCAGGAAACCAGCGTCCGACAATGTCTCGCCGAGCGTCAGGCGGCTGCGGCTGCTCAGGCGGGCGAAATCATCGACGCTGAGCAAAAGTAAATGCTGCGGCGTCAGGCGAAAAGTCTCGCCCAGCTCCGCCGCGATATTTTTGGGCTGCGCGCCTGTATGCAGCAGGATGTCGAGCGCGGCGGCCGCATAGCCTGTCATCACGGCCTTGGTCGCAGCGGCATCGGACGATTGTTCAGCCAATGCGGCGTCGAATTTGCCCGTGATCGCGGGCAGGTATTTTGTCATGCGGAAGTGGCGGAACCAGCCGGCATCGTCCTGTGCGTTTTGCGGCTTTTCATCCAGCATGGCGGTTATCCGGTATGGCGCGCGCTGCGTTTGCTATCAAGGCTGACGATGGCCTTGTCCTTGCCGCCTTTGCGCTGCGCGTCCGGATGGTCGGACAGAATGCCGTCCTTGATTTGATAGCCGAAGGCGCGGGCGATACCTTCGATATCTTCGATTTTCATTTCGCTGATGTCGGCGACATCGCGCAGCGGCAGGTTTACCAGCTGCGCAGGGCGCAAACCGCAGCATTCCTGCAAATAGTCGCGGAACAAAAAGCCCGGCACCTGCGCCGCGGCGATATGGCAGAGCATCA
>DDBY01000231.1:7634-8637 GCA_002334985.1 Micavibrio sp. UBA2020 | reverse complement strand
TCGGCGAAGATTTTTTTGAACTCGCCGCCCGGCTCGCACTCCATCAGGCGGCGGAACAAGTCTTGCGCCTTGATGATATTTTCGTGGCCTTCGTTTCCCTGTTCTTCAAACATCCGGCTGCTTCCCCCGTTGCATCCTTGTTGTTCTTTTTCAGTTCGTAGTGTTAGCCCTTGGTGCTCTTGACGTGCTTTTGCAGCTCGTCCGCAATCATGAAAGCGAGTTCCAGCGATTGCGAAGCGTTCAGGCGCGGGTCGCAATGCGTGTGGTATCTATCGCCCAGATTTTCGTCTGTAATCTTGTATGCGCCGCCCGTGCATTCGGTGACGTCCTGTCCGGTCAGTTCAAAATGCACGCCGCCGGGGTGAGAACCTTCGGCGCGGTGGATTTGGAAGAACTGCTCAACCTCGCTATACACGCTGTCAAACGCGCGGGTTTTGTAGCCCGTGGTCGATGTATGCGTGTTGCCGTGCATCGGGTCGCAGGACCAGACAACGCTTTTCCCCTCGCGCGCGACGGCGCGGATAAGCGCGGGCAGGTGCGCTGCAACTTTGTCATGCCCCATACGGCTGATAAGCGTCAGACGGCCGGGTTCGTTGTCGGGGTTCAGGATATCAATCAGCTTCAGCATGTCGTCAACCGGCAGGCTGGGACCGCATTTGAAGGCAATCGGGTTTTTGACGCCACGCAGAAATTCGACATGCGCGCCGTCGGGCTGGCGCGTGCGGTCGCCAATCCACAGCATGTGGCCGGAAACGGCGTAGTATTCGCCCGTCGTTGAATCCGTGCGCGTCATCGCCTGTTCGTAGGGCAACAGCAGCGCTTCGTGCGAGGTGTAAAAATCTACTTCGCGGATTTGCGGCGAATTGTCGACTGTAATGCCCGCCGCCGCCATAAACGCCAGCGTCTGGTCAAGGCGCGAGGCGAGGTCTTGATAGCGGCTTTCCAGCGGGTGGCCTTTGATAAAATCCAGCGTCCATTTATGCACGCGGTGCAAATCGGCATA
>DDBY01000231.1:4957-7249 GCA_002334985.1 Micavibrio sp. UBA2020 | reverse complement strand
TGCCGTCGCGCGTTTCATTGGGTGCGCTGCGCGGTTTGGCGAACTGTCCGGCGAGGCGGCCGATTTTGACAACGGGCATGCCCGCGGCGAATGTCATGACAATCGCCATTTGCAAAATCACGCGGAAAGTGTCGCGGATGTTTTTGGGATGAAATTCGGCAAAGCTTTCGGCGCAATCGCCGCCTTGCAGCACAAAGGCGTCGCCTGCGGCCACGCGTGCCAGCTGGTTTTTCAAACGGCGCGCTTCGCCTGCGAAAACCAGTGGTGGATAATTGGCCAGCGTCTGTTCGACTTTTTCAAGAGCGGCGAGGTCGTCATAGACCGGCATCTGCTCGGCCTTTTTGCCGCGCCAGCTTTCAGGCGACCAGCCTGTGGATTGTTTTGTATCGATGGCGCTGAGAGGCACACCCGTTCTCCGGCTTTTTTTCTTTAACTACAAGAGTATGAGCCCGATTATGTCGTTTTATCAAGTATATTCTTGAGTAGGCGTTCAATTCGCCCCAGTTTTTCAGGATGTACGATTTTAAGGCCGTACGCGTCTTTGACATAAAACACGTCCATGGCGCGACTACCGAAGGTGGTCACCTTGGCAGCGCTGATTTGCAGACCCAGCTCGGTCAGGCCTGCGGTCACGGCGTAGAGGAACCCGGGGCGGTCTTTGCCAGTCACTTCGATAACCGTGTGGCTGTTGCTGGCGTTGTTGTCGAGGATGACCTGCGGCACGACGCGGAAATTCTGGCTGCGGCGCGGCTGGTTTTTCTGGCGCTGGGCGATTTCTTCTTCGATATCCAGCGTGCCCGCGATGGCGGACTTCACCGTGCGCTGCATGAACGCGGCATTGTCATAGGCATGCCCCTGCAAATCCTGCACCTGAAAAACGTCAAGCGCCATGCCATCGGGCAGGGTGAAAATCCGCGCTGATGCAATCGATGCGCCGGCAGCGGAGAGCGCGCCCGCCAGCGTGGCGAAAAGGCCTTTGCGGTCGGGGGTGAATATAAAAACCTCGGTAAAATCCTGCGCGGGGGCGGGCAGCACGCGCACGACGGTGGCTTGCTCTTTCATGCCTGCATTTTTATCGAGCGCGGTGATAAAACCCGCCAGCGTTTCGGGCGCGAAGCTGTGCCATAAATCCGCAGGCGCGCGGTCTGTCAGATAACGCAGCGCGGCGGTTTTGTCGCCAACCAAACGGCGCACGGCTTTTTGCTTCACCATCGTCGCCTGCGCATCGTCGAACAGCACATCCGGCGTACCGCTGAGGATATGCTGCGCGCGGGCGTAAAGGTCGCGCAGCAATCCGGCCTTCCAGTTGTTCCAGCGGCCGGGGCCGACGGCCAGAACGTCGGCCGCTGTCATGATGGTGAGAAGTTTTAATCTCTCCGGCGATTGCACGGCGCTTGCAAAATCGGCAACGGTTTTGGGGTCGGAAAGGTCGCGTTTGAACGCCGTCATGGTCATGAGCAGATGATGTTCAACCAACCATGCGGCGGTTTCGGTTTCCGCGGCATCCAGCCCCAGTTTGGGGCACATGCGCCGTGCGATGGCGGCGCCTTTGATAGCGTGTTCGCCCCCTGTGCCCTTGGCCATATCATGGAACAGCATGGCCATATAAAGCGTACGGCGCGAATGGATTTGCCCGAACAAAACGGTGGAGACGGGCGCTTCTGCCTGCAATTCGCCGTTTTCTATTTTATGCAGCATGTCGATGGCGTTGATAGTGTGTTCATCCGCTGTGAAGAAGTGATACATGTCGTATTGCATGTGGGCGAAGATATTCGCGAAGTCGGGTATCAGCGCGGTCATAAGTCCGGCTTCGTTCATCCGCCGCAGGGTGGCTGCCGATTTTTTACGCTCGAGGATGATGTCGCGCAAAATGCCCAGCGCATCTTTGTCGTCTTTCAAAGTATCCGGCGTACGGGCGAGCAGTGCGCGTATCTGCCGAAGCGCATCGGGGTGGATATCAAACCCGCTGGTCTGGCTTGCGCGGAAAATGCGCACGATTTCCGCCGGTGTTTTTTCAAACGTCGCGGGGGTTGGCGGTATCAGTCTGTTTTGCGCCACGGCAAATCCGTCGATGGTTTCGCTCAGCGCCAGCTTGCGCGAGCCTGCTGTTGCGCCGCCGCTGGTGGCGCGCGCCTCCAGCACCGTGCAAAGAATACGCGTCAGGTGGCCTGTTTCTGTCGCCATGCGGAAATAATCGCGCATAAAGGCTTCGGCGCGCAAATTGGGGGCGGGGTTGTCATAGCCCATGCGCAGCGCGATTTGCGGCTGCACTTCGAATGACAAACGGTCATC
>DDBY01000231.1:0-4607 GCA_002334985.1 Micavibrio sp. UBA2020 | reverse complement strand
GCCTCGTCCGCGCTCAGCAGGCGGCGGCGCACCATATCGCGCACGCTATGGGCGTTGTCAGATAATGCCCCTAGCCAGAACAGATTTTGCAGGTCGCGCAGGCCGCCCTTGCTTTCTTTGATATTCGGCTGGAGCAGGGCGCGGCTGTCACCATGTTTGCGGTGGCGTGCATCCCGCTCGGCCAGCTTGGCGGCAATCAATGTGCCTGCGCCCGTTTCGCGCAGGTATTGGCCATAAACTTTTTCCAGCTGGCGGTAGAGCTTTTTGTTGCCCCAGACAAACCGCCGCTCCAGAAGACTGGTCATGAAATGTAAATCGCCGCGCAAGGCTTCGGCGCATTCGTCGAGGCTACGCACGCTATAGCTAAGCCGGATGCCCGCCTGCCAGCAGGCAGCATGCAGGTTTTGAATCCATTTTTTTGCGCTGGCGTCGAGCATGCCTGTTGTCAGGATAAGAATATCGACGTCGGAAAAAGGGGCGAGTTCGCCGCGCCCGTATCCGCCCGAGGCGACCAGCGCAGGCAGCTTTTTTGTGGCATGCAAGTCTGCACAAAGGGCTGCGATTTTCTTGATATATTTATCTGTTAAATCAGCATATTTAAGTGGAAAAACGAATGTTTTTTCTGAAATGTCGCGTGGCGCACGGAGCGGGTCGCTGATAATCTCATATTCAGCTTGAAAGAAACGAATTAACTCGTTTAATTTTTTGTCAAAACTGGCTTTTTTCTTGTCGTTTGGCGCCGATGGTGCCGATTTTTTACCCAGTAGCGCCATAAGTTCCCGTGCCTGACCTGCCGCCTGTCCGTTAATACGGTAATAATATTTCCTTAAACCATCTTTTTTGATGCGTTTGATTACAAAAGATGATATTCAATATTCCACCAACAAAAAAGAAAATTGTGAAACGCACGACCACTCGCAAGCGAAGGAGCCGGCAACGTGTTCATTTTTTACGATACCGAAACCTCGGGTCTCGATAAGGATTTCAGCCAAATCCTGCAAATCGCCCTTGTGTTCACGGACGATAACCTGAACATCCTGTCCAGCAAGAAAATCGAATGCCGCCGCTCGCCGTGGGTGGTGCCGTCACCGGGGGCGATGCTCACAACGGGCTTCACACCCGAAGACCTCAAAAAAAGCAAAAATTCACACTATGAAATGATGCAGGAAGTGGACGAGTGGATACGCTCGCAGTACATGCCTGTCATTTTCTCCGGCTATAACACGCTCGGGTATGACGAACCTGTTCTGGCGCAAAACCTGCACCAGAACCTGCTCGACCCCGGGCTTACCACGCTGAAATCACCCGCGACGGGGGAAACCAACGGCCGCTCCGACATCATGATGCTGGTCAAGGCTGTGGCCATTCACATGCCCGAAGCGCTGAAGCTGGATAAACTCAACGATTACGGTACGGCCAGCCTGTCGCTGCTTAACGTCGCGCAGCAGAACGGTGTGTCGCTGGGCGACCACGACGCGCATGACGCCATGAACGATATCAAGGCGACCATCGGCGTTGCCAAGGTTATCCGTAAGGCCGCGCCGCAGATTTGGGAGCAAATGACCAATCTGGCCACCGTTTCCGGCGTTGATGAATTCATGGCCAAGAACAAGGTCTTTACCCACTCCTTCATGGCCTACGGCAAGGTACGCTCCGCCGTTGTCACCAATATTGCGACGCGCGAGGGAGATGCCACCGAAATCATGTTCGACCTGTCGTCCGACCCGTCGAAATACATGAAGATGACGGTGGATGAACTGGCCGAATGCCTGAAGCCGCAAAACGCCAAATACCACCCGTTCCGTCACGCGCCGAAGGATGGTCAGCCTATCCTGATGACTCTCGATATGTCCGACCGTGTCATTCCGCCGCATTTTGACGACAAGATTGCCGAACAGCGCGCGGATATGATTAAAGCCGATGCCGGTTTCGCCGCCCGCATTGCCGAAGCCGCCGCGAAAGCACGCGATGCCGCCGCCAAGCCCGTCGCGCCGCATCTGCCCGAAAAGCTGATGGACGTCGAGATGTCGGACCCCGTGCGTATCAAGGTCAATCAGTGGCTCAAAGAATTCAACAACACCCAGACCTGGGCAGATGCCGCGAAGCTGGTCATCGACTTCCCCCAGCGTTTCGAGGAGGAGCTTAAAACCGAACCGCATATCCGCCGTTTTGCCAAATTTGCAGGGCGCATCGTGTTCGAAGGTGACGAAACCGCCCTCAGTCCCGACAAGCAGGACTTGATGCGCCGCCATGTCGCTTCGCGCGTGCTGAACCCCGACTTGAACGCGCCTTATATGACGCTTGCCAAGGCGCGCAAGGAGCTGGAGCAGATTGAACAGGAACGCGGTTCCGGCAAGGCGAAGTGGAAAGATGTGACGGATACGCAAATCCGCTCGCTCAAGCTTTACTACACGGCCATCGAAAAAGAATACGCGCCTTATCACAATGTGCCGAAGGCAGCGCCGCCGCAGCAGGGCGGCGACAAGCCGCCAGCCAACGACGATGGTTATATGCCCGGCCAGAGCGGCAGGTCGCCGCGGCGTAGTGCGGCCAACGACCGTTTCCGTCCTTGATGTGCCGCGATGCCCCCGCGCGAGAAACAGCCGTTTATTTCGAAGGGGGATGATGTCACCATCCGTAAAAGCGGTGCTATTTCCGGCGTCTGGCGCGTAGCCGCCGCACGCTATGCGAATGACAACCCTGAAGATAGTCGTATAAATCTGGTGCTGTCGCGCGGTAGCAGTTCCATGATGTTCAAAACGCCCTATGACCCGCAAACCATGACAGTCAAAAATAACACCCCGCCGCATATTCTTTCGCGCGATATGCGGGTCGGAAAATCTGTTGGCGATGTGCGCCGCAAGGGTGGGGGCAGACGGCCATGAAGCCCGAAGAAATTCCGTCTTTCATCTATCGCGGCGCGGTTATTAATGTTGACGGCGAAGAACAAACTGTCCGCGATTTCTGCCTTGCGCGCAAAGACCGCCACCCGCTGGCCGAAGAAATTCTGGTCATCCAGACCAAATCCGGCGATATCGTCGAATATACGCCGGAGCGTGTGCGCGAAGTGCATGGCCGCGCGCCAGATTTTATCCGCGTAGGTGCGGAAATTTTCTGGCGCGAAAACCGCGAGGATATGAAGAAGTATAACGGCGTCTGGAAAATAGAGGCTTACGAGGTCGGCAAAGACCCGCTGAAGGGCGAGCCACATACCAAAGTCGAATTATCGCTGGCGCGGCGTGACGGCCAGACATCCACATATCTGCGCCGCGCATTCAACGCCGAAACGATGCACCCTGTCAAAAGCGAGGCCAAGCCAGGACGGCTTGCGCATATTTTGCAGCGGGACATATCTGTGCTGCGCCCTGCGACCATCCGCCGCCCGCACCGCAAACCCTGATAAGTAAAAAAGTCTTAAAGCGAGAAACCGCCGCCGTTCCTGGGCGGCTGGGCTGCGCCGTCCTGTACCCGTTTGTTGATAGTCGGGGATTGCAGCAGGTGAATTTCCTGCGGTTGCGGCTGGGGCTTGGCGATGATGGTTTGCGTTTGTGTGGGTTCTGCCGCGGCGGGGGCAGGCAAGGCGGCGGGCGCGGCTTTTTTGCGGAACGGGTTGGCATCTGCCAACTGCTGTTTCAGGCGGCGCGATGCGCGGCGGAATTTATTGCCAAGATTGGCGTTATAAGGATGCTCTTTCGCCAGCAGATAACCGCGGTCGCCGGGGCTGTTCGTCAGGCTGAAAAAGATAGTCGCTTTTTTGCCGTTGTTGCACGCCTGTGTGCGGTCGTGCGCGGTACGCGCGTATTCAAGCGCAAAGGCCACGGCCAGCGTGTCTGAATCGACCTTCAGGAAGTTCTTGATATTTTCAAGTCTGTCGGCGGTGGTGCGGAAAAGCGGCAACGCGGTTTCGCTCACTTCAACGTCTTTACGGCGGGTATTAATTTTATGCGCGACGGCGGAGGGGGAGAAGCTGCTGGTCGTGTAGCGCGCGTATGAATCTGCGTAAAGTGCAGAGACTGTATATCCGCGGCGCATGTAATCAACGGCTTTGTCGCAGAAGGCCATCGCGTGATGAAAAGCCTCCGCTTTGCTCATGCGCTCTGCCTGCGCCAGATGGTTCAGGTTATCGACGTCATAGGTCGTCAGCTGCAATAAGGTTTTTGCGGTGGTCATGGCGCGGAATTCAATTTCGCTTTCAAAACATAAAGCGCATCCAGTGCGTCGCGCGGGCTCATGCTGTCGGGGTCGAGGGTTTTGAGCGCGTCTTCGACCGCCGAGGTTTTCGCCTTTGCAGGCTCTTTGGGGGCGGTGCTGAACAGCGGCAGATCGCTCATGGTTTTGCCAGCGTCCAGAGGGTTTTTGGCGTTTTCAAGAATGCCCAGCACTTGTTCGGCGCGCGCAATCACGGCGGGCGGCAAGCCGGCCAGCTTGGCGACATGTACGCCATAAGAGCGGTCGGCCGTGCCCGGGGCGACTTCGTGCAGGAATACAATATTATCCTGCCATTCGCGCACGCGCATGGTGTGGCAGGAAAGATTTTTCAGGCGCTCGGTCAGGGACGTCAATTCATGGTAATGCGTCGCGAACAGCGCGCGGCAGGTATTGACGTC
>DDBY01000118.1:915-4141 GCA_002334985.1 Micavibrio sp. UBA2020 | reverse complement strand
GAGTGGTAGGAAAAACGCACCCTGCTGGTTATCACCGGCAAGGGCAGCCGCCTTGCAGGGGGCGGCGTCTTGCGCCGCCTGTTGCCGCTTTGGGTGGAAGACGCGCCCTTGCGCGCCAAAGTCCTCGCCATCACCCCCGCCCGCATCGAAGACGGCGGCGATGGCGCGTTTTATATCCGGCTGCGTAAAAAGAAATAACTGCTGCGAAGCCGCGGTTACAACTGCGGCGGTCTGTGCTTTTTGACCGGTGCGCGCGGCGCGAGGCGCAAATCATCTGCGGTTTCTTGCAGCATCAGGTGGTCGATGGCATTCAGGACGCTGTCAATATCGACATCCGCGCGGTGCGCGACAGGCAGGTGCTGCGCGTGCAGGGATTCAGCCTCAAGGCGGCGGCCACGCCACAAGCGCGCATCGAAAACGCAGCCTAGTTGCTGCGTCTGGGCGAGCAGCAGCAGAACCGTCTGCCCTGCAGGGGTTTTTTGCATCAGGTCATCGGCTGTCAGCTCCGCGCCCGCCGCCAGAAACTTATCGCGCACCACATCGAAATGCCCCGCCTTGGCCGCCAGATGCAACGCGGTCTGCCCGCCGTACATCGCCTGCGGCGCGCGCAAGGCCGCGATATCCAGCCCCTCGAAAAAACTGCGGCTTTGCGTCGCGGCACTTTCGCCGCTGCGGATTTTATCGGCGACGTCTTTCATGCCCAGGCTTATCGCCCAATCAAGCGCATTCATGTCGCGGTGATAAACAGCAGGGTCGCCGCCGTATTCGAGCATCAAAAGCGCGGCTTCGCTATGGCCGTGCGCAATGGTGATGCAAAGATAATTGCCAAGCCCCGCGCGCGGGTCGGCGCCCGCGGCCAAAAGCGCCAGCATCACATCGGGCTTGCCGCGCGGAATGGCGTTGAGCAGCGCCACGGAATCATCATGTGCGGCATTGGCGCCCCGCGCGAGAAAATCCTGCACCAGTTTGGCATCCCCCTGCGCGGCGGCTTCGGCCATGGCGTCGTCCAGCACCTGCTGTGTCAGTAAAAGGCCGCGGGCAATCAGCACATCGACCACCGCCTGCTGGCCTTGGGATGCGGCGTTCAAAAGCACCCGCCCCTCGCGGTAATTAATATCGACACCCATATCGAGCAGCGTTTCCACCCGCCACACATCGCCCATGCGCGCCGCCTTGCACAGGGTATCACCCAGCTGCGCCGCGTTTTGGGAGCGCACCTGCATCAGCCATTTTTCATCGTCGTCGTCGAGGTCTGCTACGGACATCACTTAAACTCCCAAACGGCGATTCTGCCCGAAGTTGCACCCGAAGGGGCAAAAAGCGGGTGTACGCCTGTGCGCGCGTCCAAAACGCGGCAAAGTCAAAGGTTAACAGCGCGTACGCTGCATGCTTTTACGAA
Source organism: Micavibrio sp. UBA2020 (assembly GCA_002334985.1). Taxonomy (GTDB): domain Bacteria; phylum Pseudomonadota; class Alphaproteobacteria; order Micavibrionales; family UBA2020; genus UBA2020. Next base: position 2,742 of record DDBY01000118.1, on the reverse strand, counting down.
ACATTGCCTTTATAAGGGTTTAGCGCCGCAGGGTCAATCCACAGGGGTTTCAGGCGGGCGGTAAAATTAAGTCAATATTAACACATCACTGATATTAAAGAAGAAATCGGCTTGAAATGCGCGGTTTTTGTTGAATACCGCTAAAGTTTTATGTAATATAAAAATATGGAGATGAACATGACGCATAAAGAGCACTTCGACTCCAAAGCCAGCCGCCCCGCCGCATCCGATGCGGCTCCTGTGCAGGCGGCTGTTCAAGTACAGGAAAATGGAGTCAAGGTCGTGCATCACGGCCCCGGTTTTATGCGTCCGCAGTAATTCTGCGCATTTCTGACGAGTTTATTGTTGTGAGCCCCTTCCTTCCAAACCCGGCTTTTGCGAGCCGGGTTCATTTTTTCCGGCTCATGTATTCTGTATATTTGTGGATAATTCTTGGCGCACAGCCCCGCTTTGTGGTTTGATAGAACTGCAAACGGCGGCCCTTGGGGTGTGTTCGCTCAGGGTTTCAGGGAGTTCTTCCATGTCTCGTTTGCCGGCACGCCTCACGCCGTTCTTTTTTGACTCTAGCCAACCGCCTGTACCGCCAGATACGCCACCTACAAATAATCGCGGCGACTGGACGGAGTCCCACCCCGAAGGCTGGGCGCGTAAAACGGTCGCGGTCAATTTCATCGGAACGGTCGTTCACGAACGGCCGGACCCCTTTGCGACCGAAGAGCAAAAACAGAAACGCAAAGCCAAACTGGATAAAATGGCCGCGCGCAACGAGCGCGTTTTGAACGAAGCACTGTTCATCCTGTCGCAAAGCCCGACCGGCCGCGACGTGCTCGAACAAATGACCAAAGAGGGATACCGCATCGTATTCGATGACAAGCGCACGGGCGACCGCGGCGCGGGCGGGCTTTGCGACCCGTCGGATAAAACAATCGTGCTGCGCGGGCATGACAACGCCGCTTACCTCGCGCTGCTTATCGGGCACGAGGCGGTGCATGCGGTGCAGAATACGCGCCATGATTTATTCCCATCGACCCGCCACAAACCCGAAGTCGGCATCCGTCTTTCGTTTGCCATCGAAGCGGACGCCTATGCGCAGCAGGCGCAAATCGCGCTGGAGCTTGCCTACGGCGACCCCGACGGCCCTGCCGACCAGATAAAGTTCGAAGAGCCGGTAGAGCAAATGCGCCAGCGTTTCCCCGACATCATGCGCGCGGCCGAGCGCGTGATGACGCATGCCGACAACATGAAAAACGGCGCGAGCGTCGCCGCAGCCTTCGAAGCTTTCTACGGCAATTTTCATCTGCGCACGTTTTACGAAGACGCGCATACCGAATGGGCAGAGACCTACGCGCCGCATTTGAAAGGCGGGTTTTCGTGGATGCAGCGGCATTTCAGCAAAGATGTCGATAGCCAGTGGATAAAAGACCGCATCCAGCATCGCGGCAAGGCGTATCTGAACCAGCACGCGCCGCATCTGGATTTCAAGGACGCGCGCCACAGCGGCCTTACCGATGTCACCATGCAGAAAATCGAAAAATTCTATGACGCGCATTTGCCCACAGCGCCCAAGCCGAAGCTGAAAAATTTCGGCGTGCACATGAAAGACGCCGTGCGCTGGGTACTGGGTTTGAGCGGCGAGACGCATGTCGTTTTCAAAAAGAACGACGACCCGACCAAGCCGCCCCTCAAAGCGCCGCCGCAGCGCGACCGCTGGGGCATGTGGAAATAGGCTTTTTTAGCATTTAAAATCATGTGGTTAGCAGACCAATCGGCTGTTGACAACGCCGCTGTTTTTGCATAATCTTTCGTCCTGTTTCAAAACACGCACGA
>DDBY01000118.1:0-585 GCA_002334985.1 Micavibrio sp. UBA2020 | reverse complement strand
GATGCGCAGGGCAACGTCGTCGTGCCCGCCGAAGTCAGGCAGGCCATGGACAAGCTGGGCGAAAAGAATTGGGACAACGACCGCCGCGTTTTCACCTTCGGCACCGGCGAGACGCAGCAGAATATTCTGGCCGCCCGCGCGGGGCTTATTCCGTGGTGGCCGGTTTTGACCGGCGCTGCCTTTTTCGGCGCGCTTGACGATATGCGCGTCATCAAGGCCGCCGCCGACAAACACGCGCCGCCCGACAAACGCCCGTCGCTGAACAGCGCGCTGACGTGGATTTGTTTTCCCAACAGGCTGTTTGAAAATGCCGGCAACAAAATCGAAGCCCCCGTTATCAAACAACTGATGGAATGGGGCGCGAACCCCAACCACGACGACGGCAAATGGTTTGCCAAAGCACTTGTGCATCTGGACGCCGAATGCCTGAAGCCGTTTTTTGACCACGGCGGCAGCTATGACACGGTTTCAACCGTCATGACGGCGGCGGATAAAAATGCCGATGTCAAAAAGAAAATCCTGCCCCTGCTTTACGGCCGCAGTTTCATGACCAAAAGCGGCGACGACACGCTGGTGCAAAGCCAG
>DDBY01000014.1:7000-13716 GCA_002334985.1 Micavibrio sp. UBA2020 | reverse complement strand
CGGCAGGACAGAATTTACGCAGGCGCTATCGACGCCATTCGCGGACTTATCGAAGTGCGCGGCGTCGGGCTTTTGCGTTATCCGGCGGCCGACCCGTCGCCGCTGCGCCTTGTTATCGACCTTGTGGCGCGCGAAGACGTGCCGCGCCTGCCGGAATGGCAGGATATGGACATTCTGGGCGTCAAGTTGCCAATTTTGCGGCTGCATGCCTTTGACGCTTCCGCCGTTTGTAAAATCCGCGCCGCGATGGCGGTTGTCCATGATGCGAAATTGATTGTAAAATAAGGCCATGAAAAAAACGCCCAGCAAGAAAACATCCCAAAAACCCGCACCGAAAAAATCAGGCGGTAAAAAATCCGCCCCTGCGCGCCGCGTGCTGCTGGTGACGGGAATGGCCGGCGCCGGCCATTCCTCCGCGCTCAAGGTTTTGGAGGATATGGGATACAAAGCCATCGACAACCTGCCCATCTCGCTTCTGTGGCCGCTTCTGGCCGAACAGGCGGGGCAGGGCAGTGCCGTTGCCATCGGTATCGACAGCCGCGGCTGGGATTTCAGCGCCATGGCGCTGGCCGAACATGTCAAGCGCCTGCGCGATTTTCCGGGCATCGACCTTAAAATGCTCTATATGGATTGCCAGACGGATGTTTTGCAGCAGCGTTTCACCGAAACGCGCCGCGTACACCCGCTGGCGGTTGACCGCCCCGTTTATGACGGCATTGCGGAGGAGCGCGCGATGCTCCAGCCCCTGCGCGAAGCGGTTGACCATGTGATTGATACATCGCACCTGCGCCCGCAGGATTTGAAGCGTATCCTCACAGGCTACTTCCGCCTTGAAGAAGACCCGGGGCTCAAGGTTTTTATCACGTCTTTCGGCTTCAGAAACGGCCTGCCGCGCGAAGCGGATTTGGTTTTCGACGTGCGTTTTCTTGATAATCCGCACTGGGACCCTGCATTGCGCCCGCTTTCCGGCCTTGATAAGCCTGTGGCGGACAAGGTGCGCCGCGACAGCGGCTACAAACCGTTTTTCAAAAGCCTTACGGGGCTTCTGGCGCCGCTTTTGCCGCGTTATTTGCGCGAAGGGCGGCATTACCTCACCATTGCCGTCGGCTGCACGGGCGGGCGTCACCGCTCCGTCTTTACGGCGGAACAGCTGGGCGCATGGTTTACGGATGCAGGCTACAGTGCCGAAGTGCGCCACCGCGACCTTGCGGGCTGGAGTGCGCGGCAGGGTTTGAACGCCGCGGAGCGGCAGGGTTTGAATACGGCAGCGGTGAAGACGCCCGCTTCTAAAAAAACAACGACAAAAAAAAGGAAAAAAGCATGATTGGTCTTGTTATCGTCACCCACGGCCGCCTTGCCGAAGAATTTATCGCCGTGATGGAACATGTGGTCGGGCCGCAAAAACAGATTGCGCCAGTGTGCACAGCGCCCGATGACGACCTTGAAGCCAAGCGTCAGGAAATCATCCAGCGAATTAAGGACGTCGATAGCGGCAAGGGCGTGATTGTCCTGACCGATATGTTCGGCGGCACGCCGTCGAACCTCGCCATTTCCGTTACGTCGGAAAAAAATGTGGAGGCGCTGGCCGGTATCAATCTGCCGATGCTTATCAAGCTTGCCTCCGCCCGTCAGACCGAAAGCCTGAGCAAGGCGGCGGAGCTGGCGGCCGAGGCGGGGCGCAAATATATCAACGTCGCAACTGCACTTTTGCAGGCGTAACGCATGTCTGTCCGTGCTGAAAAAACCGTCATGATTGTCAATCGCCGCGGTCTGCATGCGCGCGCGGCGGCGAAATTCGTGCGTCTGGTCGAGGAACTGGGCGCGGATGTGACGGTGGCGAAAGACGATATGGAGGTCTCCGGCGCCTCCATCATGGGGCTTTTGATGCTTTCGGCCAGTATTGAAACCTCTATCCACATTTCCGCCACCGGCGAGGGTGCGGCAGAGGCCGTTGCCGCGCTCGAGCAGCTTGTTTCCAGACGTTTTGACGAGGAAGTGTAATGTCGCCGGACCGCCGCGAAAAAACTCTGCGCGGCATTGGCGTTTCGCACGGCATTGCCATCGGTCCCGCCTTTCTGGTGCAACTGGAACGCCCGCGTGTGCCTGAATGGAAAATCGCCGCTGCCGATGTGAAGGCGGAACAATCGCGGTTCCAATCCGCCGTCATGTCCGCACAGACCGAACTTGGGGAGCTGAAAGAGCAAAGCGCCCATCTGCCTGAAACGGCGGCCGAGGAAATCGGGCTTTTGCTCGATGCGCATCTGGCGATGCTTTCCGGCTCCCGCCTTGTGCGCGGGGTTTTGAAGCGTATCGAGACGGAGGGTATCAATGCCGAAGCCGCTATCGAGCATGTGATGCAGGAGCTGACCGACCAGTTCCGCGCGCTCAAGGATAAATATATCGCGGCGCGTATCGACGATGTGGAAGCCGTGAGCAACCGCCTCATCCGCATCCTCATGAACCTGCCCTATATCGCGCTTGATTCCGTGCCGCCGGGCGGCATCGTGCTGGCCAAGGAAATTTCCCCCGCCGATACGGCGCTGATGGACCCGAAACGTTTTGCCGGCATCGCCACCGTGCATGGCGGTGCGGCGGGGCATACGGCGGTTATGGCGCGTTCCCTCGGTATTCCGGCGGTGCTGAGCGTCGATGGTGCGATGCTGGACAGCGGCGGCCACGGCGGCACGGCGATTGTCGATGGCGTTGCGGGGGTTTTGATTTTAAACCCGTCCGAAGAAACGCTGGCCGAATACCGCGCGCGCCAGCGGGCACTGCAAAACGCGCGCGACGACCTTGATAAAATCATTCATCTGCCCGCCGAAATGGCAGACGGTACGGCGGTTTCCTTGCGCGCAAACCTTGAATTGCCGCGCGATGCGGAGGCGATTGTGCAATCCGGCGCGGATGGTATCGGTCTTTTCCGCACCGAATTTCTGTTCATGAACCGCAGCACCCTGCCGGACGAAGAAGAACAATATGAAAGCATGGCCGCCGTCGTGCGCGCGATGGCGGGGCGCAGCGTGACGTTCCGCACGCTGGATATCGGCGGCGATAAAATCGCCCGTGCGATGGGCGCCTGGATTGCCGAGGCAACGAACCCCGCGCTTGGCCTGCGTGCTATTCGCTTGTCGCTCAAACGGCCGGAGCTTTTGACCGAGCAATTCCGCGCCATGCTGCGCGCGGCGGCGCATGGCCCCGTGCGTATTCTTTTGCCCATGGTGACAACGGCCGAGGAGGTCGAACAGGCCGCGCAGCTGCTGCGTCGTTGCCACGCCGATTTGAAAGCGGAGGGCAAGGCCGTGCCGGAGGCGTTGCCGCCCCTTGGCACCATGATTGAAATTCCGGCCGCCGCGCTGTCGGCCGACAGTCTTGCGGCGGTATCCGACTTCTTCGCGCTCGGCACCAACGACCTTGTGCAATATACGGTGGCCATCGACCGCGGCAACGACCAGGTGGCGGCGCTATATAACCCGCTCAATCCCGCGGTTTTGCGGCTTATCGAATTCACGCTTGAAGCGGCGCGGCGCGCGGGCATCCCCGTCAGCATTTGCGGGGAGATGGGGGCTGACCCGCTTTACACGCCGCTTTTGCTCGGGCTCGGCCTGCGGGAGTTTTCGGTCGGCTCGGCCGCCCTGCCGCGTATCAAGCAGCGAATCAGGTCTTTGCGGCTTGCCGATGCCGAAGCGCATGCGCGCGCCGTCATGGACCAATACGACCCCGCGCAGATTAAAGCCATTGTCGAACAATTCGGGGCGTGAATAAGCCGCTTTATTGCCGAGTTTATTCTTGAATTTCCGGCCTTTTTCCTTATTTTAAGGGCAGTTTCGAATTCAAGCCCAAAAGGAGCAGGCAATGACGATGGCACAGGCAAAGCAAACCGCCGCTGGTGATTTCAAGGTAAAAGACTTCTCGCTGGCCGATTGGGGTCGCAAGGAAATCGCGATTGCCGAAACCGAAATGCCCGGTTTGATGGCGCTGCGCAGCGAATACAAAGGCAAGGCGCCGCTGAAAGGCGCGCGCATTGTTGGCTGCCTGCACATGACCATCCAGACCGCCGTGCTGATTGAAACGCTGGTGGACCTTGGTGCGGAAGTGCGCTGGTCTTCGTGCAATATCTTCTCGACGCAAGATCAGGCGGCCGCGGCCATCGCCGCAGCGGGCATTCCGGTATTCGCATGGAAAGGCATGAACGAAGAAGAATTCTGGTGGTGCATCGAGCAGACCGTGCACGGCCCGAACGGCTGGGTGCCGAACATGATTCTGGATGACGGCGGCGACGTCACGCAGCTTATCCACCAGAAATATCCGGCGCTGCTGGATGGTATCAAAGGCCTTTCCGAAGAAACCACCACGGGCGTTCACCGCCTTTATGAAATGGCGAAAAAGGGCGAGCTGAAAGTCCCCGCCATCAATGTCAACGACAGCGTCACGAAATCCAAATTCGACAACCTGTATGGCTGCCGTGAATCCCTCGTCGATGGCATCAAGCGCGCGACCGACGTGATGGTTGCGGGCAAAGTTGCCGTCGTTTGCGGTTATGGCGACGTGGGCAAAGGCTCCGCAGCTTCGCTGCGCACGCAGGGTGCGCGCGTGCTGGTCACTGAAATCGACCCCATCTGCGCGCTGCAAGCCGCGATGGAAGGCTATCAGGTCACGACGATGGAAGAAGCAGCGGCACAAGGTGATATTTTCGTGACCGCCACCGGCAACGTGGACGTCATCACGCTTGACCACATGCGCGCGATGAAAGACCGCGCGATTGTGTGCAACATCGGCCACTTCGACAGTGAAATCCAGATTGAAGCGCTGCGTAACTACAAATGGGAAAACGTCAAGCCGCAGGTGGACGAAGTCGTATTCCCCGATGGCAAAAAACTCATCGTTTTGGCCGAAGGCCGCCTTGTGAACCTTGGCTGCGCGACGGGGCATCCCAGCTTTGTGATGTCGTCGTCCTTCACCAATCAGGTTCTTGCGCAAATCGAGCTTTGGAACAACAGCGATAAATACGAAAACAAAGTCTATGTCCTGCCGAAACATCTGGATGAAAAAGTCGCGCGCCTGCACCTTGAAAAACTGGGCGTGAAACTGACAACGCTTACGGAAAAACAGGCCGATTACCTCGGCATGGACAGCGCCGGCCCCTTCAAGCCGGAACACTACCGCTACTAATCCGCTTCAAGCTAAAAATTTTTAGCTTTTACAAACGCTTCCCTTGTTCGCGCAAGGGAAGCGTTTTAACATGCTGGGGTGAACGGGGAAGAAATCAACAAAGATGCCGCCGCATCAACGGAACCCAAACTGTCGCTGACCGACCGTCTGCTCGACGCTCTGGTGCCTGCGCGGCGTGAAAAACGCCACCTCTCGCGCCAGTATGACCGGCTGGAGGCGTTTTCGCGCGCCGTGCCGCTGGAATATTGTGGCTGGGATCAGGACGGCGTGCAGGCGATGTCTGCGGGTTTCTGCCAGCTTCTGGGCGTTGAAAAGGTCGAAAGCCTTGGCGACATACAAGAAGGCCTCGCCCCCGGCGATGCGGCCGCGCTCGAGGGGCTTTATGACCGTCTCCAGCAATACGGCGAACATTTCGACATCGGCATGTACAGCCGCGGCGGCAAAACCGCACTCAAGGTTTTCGGCAAGCGCGGCGTGGTGCAAAACGGGCGGCAGATTTTCTCTGTCATCTGGGTCATGGATATTACCGACTTTGCGCAAGCCGCGCTCAAAAGCGTCGAGGCTATGGGCAAGGTCGAAAAACGCGAAGCCGACCTGCGCGGCAGCTTCAACGCGCTGCCCTATCCCGTCTGGATGCGTAACCATACGCTCGACCTTACATGGTGCAACAAACTTTATGCGCGCATCCTCGACGATACCGCCGCGGGCGCGGTGGCGGAGCAAAAAGAGCTGCCGCTCACAGGTGCCGCGCGCAATGACGTGACGCAGCGCGTGCTGGCGCAGCGCGCCATGGCGAAACTGTCGCCGCAATCCCTGCGCGGGCACATGATTGTCGATGGCCAGCGCCGCCTGTACGAGCTGATTGAAATACCGATGCCGCAGGAAAAGCGTATGATTGGCATCGCCATTGACGTGACCAAAGAAGAAGAATGGGCGACGTCGTATGAGCGCCTGTCTGCATCCCAGCGCGAAACGCTGGAACAGCTGCGCACGGGCATTGCCATGTTCGACGCCGATATGCGGCTTGAATTTTATAACTCCTACTACGAGCAGCTGACCGGCATGCCCGGGCACTGGATGGATACCAAACCGAAAATCCTCGAGGTCATCGACAAGCTGCGCGAGCTCAGGAAACTGCCGGAGCAGGCCGACTACAAACAGTTCAAGCAGCAATGGGTCAGCCGCTTCACCTCGCTTCTGGAGCCGTACGAGGAAATGCAATACCTGCCCGACGGTACGGTGGTGCGCCTGATTTGCGTGCCGCGCCCCATGGGCGGGCTTTTGCTGACGATGGAGGATGTAACCAGCCGTTTGCAGCTGGAAACGTCCTATAACACCCTTATGGCCGTGCAGCGCGAAACGCTGGATAACCTTGTCGAGGGCATCGCCGTTTATGGCGAAGACGGACGTTTGCGCCTTTATAACGAAGCTTTCAAACGCATGTGGGACATCAAGCCCAAGGCGCTCGGCGAAGAGCCGCATATCACGCAGGTGCTCGACGGGCTGAGCGCCTTCTTCCCCTCCGCCGCGTGGCCGCAGATGAAAAA
>DDBY01000014.1:0-6729 GCA_002334985.1 Micavibrio sp. UBA2020 | reverse complement strand
GACGGCAGCGTGCTTGAATATTCCATCGTCCCGCTGCCGGATGGAAATATATTGAACGCATGGTTTGACATTACCGATACGGTCAAGGTCGAACAGGCGCTGATGGAGAAAAACGCCGCGCTGGAAGAAGCCGAGCGTTTGAAAACAGACTTCCTCGCCAACGTGTCGTATCAGCTGCGCACGCCGCTCAACGCCATCATGGGCTTTACCGAAATGCTGCATCACCAGTATTTCGGTCCGCTGAACGAGCGCCAGCTGGAATATACGTCAAACATGATAGAGGCGGGGCAGCGTCTGGTATCGCTGGTGAACGACATTCTCGACCTATCCACCATCGAAGCGGGCTATCTGAAGCTTTATCCTGCAGATGTTAAAGTGCGTGTGCTGATTGAGCAGGTCGCGCATCTGACGCAGGAATGGGCGCGCAAACAGAAAATCGAAATGTTCGTGCAATGCCCCGACGATGTGGTCATTTTTGCGGACGAACGCCGGATGAAACAGGTGCTGCTGAACCTTATCAGCAATGCCATCAATTACAGCCCCACGGGCGGGCTTCTGACCGTTGCCGCGCATGTGCAGGGTGATTTCGTGGATATCAGCGTGCGCGACACCGGCATGGGCATTCCGGCCGATGATTTGCAGCATGTGTTTACGCCGTTCGAGCGTATCCGCAGCCGCAAGGCGCACCGCAGGGGCGGCGCAGGTCTCGGCCTGTCGCTGGTCAAAAGCATCGTGGAGCTGCACGGCGGCGATGTCAAAATCGAAAGCCGCGAAGGCGTCGGCACGACAGTCACCTGCCGCCTGCCCCTCGGCCATACCGGCGCCAGCAAAATCGCCACGCACCAGCAGGGTGGGGACTAGTTTTTACAGGCATTAATAATGTTTGCCTCGCTGCTTTCGCGCAGAGAAGTATTTTTCAGTAATATGTTTTATTTGCGGGGTTGTACGATGTTTCGTTTGTTGGTTGCTGCGTTATTATTTTCTGCCTCTTCTTTCCCCAGCAGTGCCGCTTATGCGGCGGCGGGTGCGTCCAAAGAGAAGCTCATCCCTGATGTCGTCAAGCTGGATGGTGAGGAATATACGAGATATGAAATAATGTATACATTTCTCAAATCCTCTATCAGTAACTATATCCCGGGCCACAAGGGTATTTTGGATGACGCGCAAATCCCACCCTTGCGAGCAAAAGAAGACACGGACGACGCCCTGCAAACGCCGGAAGGGTACCGCGTGCAATACCCGTGGCTATACGAGTTTATGTACCGCGAAGAAGGCATGCCACGCTATGCGGCCATTAACAAATGGGACGTGAGCAAGCCTGTTCGTGTGACGATGGGGTTCCCGAATGGGCTGAAGCCGTACAAGCTGTTGCGGCTTCCCATGAAGCGAGAAACTCAGACAGCATCTGATGAGCTAGGCCAGTCGTCTGATTTATTAGTGTCATCGACACTTACAGAGCTTTCTGTACAGCAGCAGAATGCTGATAAAAAGTCAGCCCAAATAGTAGAAGATGTTGCGCGCGCATTTTTGCCCGCACTTGCTGGCGCTACAGGGTTATCTTTATTGTACGAAGGCGAGATAGATAAGCCCGAAAACGTTCCACGCATACACATTGTTCTTACGACAGAGGACGATTCCAACCCATTTAAACGTGCAGGGCGATTGACCATGATTTCAGGGGGAGGGTTTAACAGTCCGCGCCATCGCGCCCATCTTTTCAGAGGGCAGGTGGAAAGCCTGCTCAAGACAGCTATATATTTCACTCCCTATGCTAAGAAGCAGGTTGATGGTTATTACCTGCCGAATGCTGCCAATAAGATTGGTTTGGCCTTTTGCTTTATTTGGCAGGGACACCCGCCGGAGATGCTGAAGGCACTTACGCGCGAATGTTTGGTGCGCTCCATGGGCTTGCCGGATGCAACGGCGCTCCAGTCCCGCGGCTATCTCGACCTTTGGGGTGATGCGCCGGAATTGCCGCGCCGCTCGAAAGAGCCGATTATTGATACTGTCAAGGTGGGGGAGACGGACGTGCCCACGGAGATGAGTGATTATGACCGTCTCTTCCTGCGTTTGCTTTATAGGCCGGAGGTAAAGCCGGGTATGGGTGCGGTAGAGGTTTATCGCGTTTTGATGCAAGAGTAAGTCAGTGTAAGACAAATAAAAAAACGGCGGGTTTTGATGCCCGCCGTTTTTATTTGTTTTGGGTGACAGGGTTTATTCTGTCAGGCGTTTCCACCAGCCCTTGCGTTGTTCCTTGCTGCCGTCGCCGTTGGCGGCTTGGGGTTCGCGTACGGGCAGGATTTGCGGCGCGTCTTGTGCGGCGCGTTCCTGCTGCGGGGCTTTTTGCTGGCGTTGCTCAGGGCGGTGTTCGGGGCGCGGCTCACGGTGTTCGCGTGCAGGGGCAGCTTCGCCGTCTGCGGCGCGGTTTTCGCCGTTTTGCGGGCGCTCGCCACGGTTTTCACCGCGGCCTTCGCGTTCGCGTCCACGTCCGCCACGGCGGCCACGGCGGCGACGGCGGCGGCCATCGCGGTCGCCACGCTCTTCACCGTTTTGTGCTCGGCCTTCGCCGCGCGCATTGCTTTCGGCGCCGTTTTCTTCACCGTCAAAACCGGCATCATCGCTGTTTGCGGTGAAGTCTTCGGTTTCTGCATGGGCGTCACTGCCTTCCGCGGAATCGGCCGGGCTGTGGGCATGCTGTTCGCGTCCGCCTTCGCGGTTGTCACGGTCGCGGCCACCACGGCGGCCACGGCGACGGTTGCGGCCACGGCGCTCGCCACGCTCACCACCGCGCTCGTTGCGCTCGCTGCGGCCACCTTCGCGGCCTTCACGCTCGCCGCGGAATTCGCGGTTGCGTCCGCCGTCTTCCTCGTTGCCATCGTCCGACATGGTTGAATCGTCGGTGATGTCTTCGGGGGCGATGTCGGGCAGGTCGGACATATCAACCGATTTCACAGGCGCCAGCGCCGCCGGGCGGTTGCCGCGGCGTTCGTTATTCGCCGCACCGCGCACGGATTCGATGTGGAAGTTCGGCTTCAGCAGCTTGTCATCCGCGTTGATGAAAACGCGCAGGCTATAACGCTGCTCGAGGCTCGAAATCATTTCGCGCTTGTGGTTGAACAGATAAAGGGCAACCTCGGCCGGAACCGATACGCGCAGTTCGCTCGCGCGGCCGCGCAGGGCTTCTTCTTCGATTGCGCGCAAGAGCATCACGGCCGTCGTCTCCACGGTGCGGACAACGCCGACGCCGCTGCAATGCTTGCAAATCTCGAAGTTGGTTTCGACCAGCGACGGGTGCAGACGCTGGCGCGACAGCTCCAGCAGGCCGAAGGCGGAAATGCGCCCCAGCTGGATACGCGCGCGGTCACCCGCCATGGCGTCGCGCAGTTTGCGCTCGACAAGGCGGTTGTTGCGGCGGTCTTCCATATCGATAAAGTCGATGACCACAAGGCCGCCCTGGTCGCGCAGGCGCAGCTGGCGGGCGATTTCTTCGGCGGCTTCAAGGTTGGTTTTCAGCGCCGTTTCTTCGATATGCCGCCCTTTGGTCGCGCGGCCGGAGTTGACGTCGATGGAAACCAGTGCCTCGGTCGGGTTGATAACGATATAGCCGCCCGAACGCAGATGAACGGTCGGGTTGTGGATTTCGTCAATCTGGCCTTCGACCTGATAGCGGAAAAACAGCGGAACATCCCCGTTTTTGTATTCATGCACGCGGTCGGCGTGGCTGGGCATCAGGGTGCGCATGAAATCTTTTGCTGCCTTGAAACCGTCTTCGCCCGCCACATGCACTTCGTCGATGTCGCGGCGGTAAAGGTCGCGGATGGCGCGCTTGATGAGGTTGCCCTCTTCGTAAATCAGTGCGGGCGCGGTGGATTTCAGCGTCAGCTCGCGGATTTGGTCCCATAGGCGCAGCAGGTAATCAAGGTCGCGTTTAATTTCGGCCTTGCTGCGGGCGACGCCGGCGGTGCGCAGGATAACCGACATGCCTTCGGGCACGTTCAGCTCATGCAGGATTTTTTTCAGGCGCTGGCGGTCTTTGGCATTCGATACCTTGCGCGAGACACCGCCGCCACGGGGGGAATTCGGCATCAAAACGCAATAGCGGCCGGGCAGGGAGATATAGCTGGTGACAGCCGCGCCCTTGTTGCCGCGCTCTTCTTTGCTGATTTGAATCAGCATAATCTGGTTGCGCTTGATGACTTCCTGAATTTTGTAGCGGCGCTTGAGGGCGGAGCGGAAAACCGGTGCCTCGACAACGTCGCCGCCGACAGTATCGACGCGGCGCTTGCGGCGGCCACCGTGGCGGTGTGCGGGGGCGGCGCCTTCGGCGGCTTGCTCTTCGCTGCCTTCGGCACTTGCCGCGCCTTCTGCGGTCTCTTCCGCGGCGGCTTCGGCGGTTTCTTCTTCCGCTTCTTCCTCTTCGGCTTCTTCTTCGTCGTCGCCTTCTTCGTCAATCAGCGATTCCTGTGCAATGTCCGCGGCGATGGAGCCGGTATGGACGGGCACATAAGGCTCCTCGTCGTCTTCCTCGTCTTCTTCTTCGTCGATTTCGATGACTTCGGCGTGCGCCACGTCAAGGGCGTCTTCGTCGCCTTCCTCGTCCTCTTCGTCTTCGAGGCTCTCGCCGCGCTGTTCCAGCTCGGCCAGTTCGGCGGCGTCTTCCTCGTCTTCCTTCGCGGCCTGTGCGGCGGCGAGCGCGCGCTCTTCGGCAATCAGCGCTTCGCGGTCAGCGATGGGAATGCGGTAATAGTCGGGGTGAATTTCAGGGAAGGGCAAAAAGCCGTGGCGGTTGCCGCCAAAATCGACAAAAGCCGCCTGCAGGGACGGCTCTACGCGCGTGACTTTTACCAGATAGATATTGCTTTTGAGCTGCTTGCGCAGAACGTTTTCGTAGTCGTATTCCTCTAGGCGATTGCCGGAGACGACGGCCACCCGTGTTTCTTCGGGGTGGGTTGCGTCGATAAGCATCCTTTTCGTCATTGTCTCAATCCTTATAGGGCGCAAAGCCATATCGCCCCTGTGGGGCGCAAAGCTGCATCGCCTCTTCCTGCGACGGGGAAAAGGCGGGCGCGCCGTTCTGTTCTGTCAGGCTGGCGGTGCGTTAAACCGTGGGTTATCCACATACGGGCTCGCCAAAAGCACCCTTGGGGGGTGAAAGCTGCGGCCTCGTCTGTAGGGCGCGTCCGTTCAGTGTGTTAAGGGGCGGACGCCGCCTGCCCAAGATTGCGGTTCTTGTCACCGGGCTCATTCGCACTGCATTTTCCGGAAAAATCCTAAGAGCCGGAAAGCAGGAGGTTGAAATGAGCCGACCTCAAAACTCGTTGACCCGATATTCCACCTCACGCCGCAGCATACGGCAGAGGGAATACTTTTGTCGCAAGGCGGATGATACGCTGTGCGCGCGCGTATCTCAATGTTTTATTGGGACGGGGACGGTCAAAAATGCACCCGCAGGCGCGTAGCGCGCCCTAAATGTATGGAATCAACGATATTTATGCCGCCAGCGGTTGTTCGAAGCCCCTGAGTTTGTTTATACTGGAGGCGGGGAAACGGCCGCGGATAAACAAACCGGCGGCCAAGCGGAGAGCGAATGCTGCGCCTGAGTCGCATTTTTTTCATATTATTTACCCTTTTGGCCGTCAGTCTGACGGGCATCGGGGTGTTGCATGCGCAGTCAAACGGCAACGGCGCACCCGTGGTCGAAGATATCCGCTACGGCCTGAATGCCGGCAAAACGCGGGTGGTTATCGACCTTGACCGCAAAACGCCTTACCGCACCTTTTTGCTGGCCGACCCGCCGCGTCTGGTCATCGACCTGCCGCAGAGCGAATGGAAAATCCCGCGCAGCCGCCCCGTGACCGCGGGCGACGTGCTGAAATCATACCGCAGCGGCGATTTGGACGGCGGACTGACGCGCATTGTTTTTGACCTGCGCAAAACGGCAGTGATTGCGGGTGCTTTTACGCTGGATAAAAGCGGTACGGCGCGCGACCGCGTGGTCGTCGATTTGTCGCCTGCATCGGAAAACCTGTTCCGCGCCGCGCTTGATAAGGTGCAGGGGGATAAAAACCTCTCCGGTGTACCCCTTTCTGCGGCGGCGCCGGCTGTTGCAAACAGCACGCTGGCTGCCAGCCGCAATGTGGCCGTGGCCGCCGCGGTGCCAGAGCCTGCCGATACCCCCGTGCGCAAGCCTGCTGCCGCCACGGGGCGTGCGCCAGCCGTGCCCAAGGAATCGGCGCAGCGCCGCTATGTGATTGTCGTCGATGCGGGGCACGGCGGCGTGGACCCGGGCGCGGTTTCCGACAGCGGGGTGCACGAAAAAAACATCACCCTTGCGATTGCACGCGAACTGCGCCGCCAGCTGGAAGAAACCGGCCGCTACAAAGTCGTCATGACCCGTGACCGCGATGTACAGATGCGCTTGCGCGACCGCCTTGAGCTGGCGCGTAAAGTCCGCGCCGACCTTTTTATCTCTTTGCATGCCGATAAAATCCAGCGCGCGAACGTGCGCGGGGCGTCTATCTACACCCTGTCGCGCACGGCATCGGACGCGGAATCCGCCCGCCTTGCCGAACGTGAAAACACGGCGGGCGTCGTCGCGGGGGTTGACCTCAGTTCTGAAAGTCAGGAGATAGCGGGTATCCTCCTCGACCTTGCCATGCGCGAGAAAATGAATGAGTCCAGCTTGCTCGCGCGCTTCCTTGAAGACGCGTTTCGCCGCAAAAATGTAAA
>DDBY01000106.1 GCA_002334985.1 Micavibrio sp. UBA2020 | reverse complement strand
GACAACCGATAGCGAATTTTACAGCTTCGACAGGCAAGTGAAACGTCTGGAAGAAGACGGCCTCGTCGCAGTGACGCGGATTCCCTCCGCGCCTTTTGACACTTTCAATGCAAGGTTTATCGATGCCGCTGCCAGGGGCGATGCCGATATCGTTTTTGTTAGCCATGTATTTTTCAACAGCGGATTTCAGGTAACGCCGCTTGAAGATATTGCGGCGGCTATCCCCGATAAAAATACTTTTGTTGTCATTGACGGCTACCATGGCTTCATGGCCGTGCCGACGGATTTGTCGCGTATTCACACCCGCGCTTTTTACATCGGCGGCGGGTATAAATACGCCATGTCGGGCGAGGGGGCGTGTTTCATGCACTGCCCGCAGGGCTTCGGCGCCCGTCCGCGCAATACCGGATGGTTCGCAGGCTTCGGTGCGTTGCCGGACGGCGCTAAAAATACGGTCGCTTATGGCGCGGATGCCAGCCGCTTTGCCGGCGCCACGGCCGATGTATCCGGCCTTTACCGCTTGCGCGCTGTTATGGCGTGGCTGGAGCAGAAACAGATAACTGTCGCCGATATTCATGCCCATGCACACCGGCTGCAAGCGCAATTTGTCGCAGGCCTTCCGGCGCTCAAACATGACGCATTAAAACCAGAAAACCTGCTGGTGTCCGTGGACGAAAAACGGCGCGGTAATTTTCTGACCTTCCGCACCCCGGATGCCGCAGATATTTGCGAATGTCTAAGACGGAATAATGTGATTACCGACCGCCGCGGGGATTGCCTGCGCTTCGGCTTCGGCCCATATCATGATGCGGAAGACATTCGATATTTGCTGGAGGTTATTGGCAACCATGTCTGCTAAAACGCCTGTTATTTTCTGGTTCCGCAGTGACTTGCGCCTGTCGGACAACCCGGCATTGAGCGCGGCTGTGCAAAGAGGCGCGCCAGTCATCCCCGTTTATATCCTTGACGACCAAAGTCCCGCGCAGTGGAAACGCGGCGGCGCTTCGCGCTGGTGGCTGCACCAAAGCCTGCTGTCGCTGGATGCGCGGTTGCAAAAATCGGGGTTTCATCCGCTGGTCTGCCTGTCGGGTGCGGCGGGTGCCGAGCTGGATAAAATCATTGCTGAAACAGGTGCGCGCGGCGTTTACTGGAACCGCTGCTATGAACCATGGGCGATGACACGCGATACGGCTATCAAGGAGAATTTGAAATCACGCGGGATTGAGGTGCAAAGCTTCAGCGCCTATTTGATGTTCGAGCCGTGGAGTATCCAAAACAAAACCGGCGGCAGCTACAAAGTCTTCACCCCGTTTTCCAAAGCCTGCCTTGAGCAAAGCGGTGCCATCCGCCCCGCGCTAGCCGCGGCAAAACCCGCTATCCGTTTTGATGGAAAATCACTGTCAAAAGGCATCGGTATAGACGGGCTTAACCTGATGCCGCGTATCAAGTGGTACGGCGGCATGGCCGCGGAATGGACACCGGGGGAGCAGGGGGCGCAGGCGCGTTTTGATGCTTTCCTGCCTGACGGCGTAGGGCTTTATAAAGCCGAGCGCGACTTTCCGGCCAAGGACGGCGTATCCAAACTGTCACCGCATCTGCATTTCGGTGAAATCAGCCCGCACCAGATATGGCACGCCGTCAGCCATGTTATAGCCGCAAAGGGCGGCGCCGGAAATTTCGCCGCCCAGGCGCAGGCATTTTTGCGGCAGCTGATATGGCGTGAATTTTCCTATCATCTTTTGTATCACGCGCCTGATTTTCCCGACCAGCCGTGGAACAAACAATTCACCCGCTTTCCGTGGCGCAAGGACGCAGAGACGCTGGAAAAATGGAAACGCGGAAAGACGGGCTATCCCATCATCGATGCCGGCATGCGCCAACTGTGGCAGACGGGCTGGATGCACAATCGCGTGCGTATGATTGTCGGCTCTTTTCTTGTCAAAAACCTTCTGCTCGACTGGCGGGACGGCGAAGAGTGGTTCTGGGATACGCTGGTCGATGCCGACCTTGGCAATAACGCGGCGGGCTGGCAATGGATTGCAGGCTGCGGCGCCGATGCCGCGCCGTATTTCCGTGTATTTAACCCGATATTGCAAAGCAAGAAATTCGATGCGGCGGGGACTTATATCCGCCGCTATGTGCCGGAACTGCAAGAGATGCCCGATAGTTTGATTCATGCGCCGTGGGAAGCGCCGCCCATGCTGCGCAGCAGCGCCAAAGATTACCCGCCGCCGATTGTCGATTTAACCCAATCCCGTGACAGAGCATTGAAAGCCTATGCAGAATCAAAATCAGCCGCTTGACCTTAAGCTTTGCGTGCCGCTGCCGGACCGCCGCCTGATAAGCGTCAGCGGGCCGGATGCCGCGGATTTCTTGCAAAATATCATGACGGCGGATATCCGCACGCTCACGCCCGATAATATGCTCTATACGCTTTTGCTGACGCCGCAGGGGCAGTTCCTGCATGATTTTTTTGTCAGTCGCCAACCCGCACAGGACGGTTTTCTTGTCGATATATTTTCCATGCGCACGGATGATTTCTTATCGCGCATGAAAATGTTCAAGCTGCGCGCCAAAGTGGAAATCCATCCGCTGGAAGACGGTAGCGTGAAGGTCTATGCACATCCATCGAAAGGCCTGCGCGACCCGCGTCATGGTGCGCTGGGCTGCCGGCTTTATACGACCGATGTCGCGGCGGGCAGCATGCAGCAAGGCAGACATGACGATTACATCGACCTTTGTACCCGCCACGGCGTGCCCGATACGCCGGCCATACAGCCGCAAAAAGATTTCGCGGCGGATATGAACCT
>DDBY01000212.1 GCA_002334985.1 Micavibrio sp. UBA2020 | reverse complement strand
ATGTAACAATCCAAATGAAGCTCCCTTTTCGCAAGAAAGTTACGCGCATGCCGCCAAAGCACCGCCCGGCGCCGGAAAAAGATATATCAACCCTGCGCTTCGATTTCCGCGAGGCCGCGCGCAAGGCTGTGAAAGACCATCCCGAAATCGCCAAGAACACTGTTTTTGTCGATGCCGCCAACGATGATTATATCGCCATGCCCCGCGTGATGGACGCCTTGGAAGACGATGACAGCGCGGCGGAAGAGTTGCAGGAAACGGTGCGCACGGCCAAACGGCTGAAAACATCTTTTTCCGACACCATCCATCTGGATAGCAAACGCCATATTCGCAGCGTCGTTTTCCACAGCGACAAGTACCCGCTTTACGACCGCGCCAACCGCGCCGTGGATGATGTCGGCACGTTCGACCACGAAACCGGACATGTGCTGTCCCCCGAAACGCACGGCACGCTGGCGGAAAATACCGCCGATGCTTACGCCGTCATCCGTCATGTCCAGCGCTTTGACGGACAAAAAACCGATATTGGTTACGCGTCATGGAAACGCGCGGTGCAATTCATCATGGCGGGCAAAACGTCGCATCTGACGACCTTCACCGTTGATAAAATCCTGCTGGACCGTGAAAGCGCCAATTTCGTGTCGCTCACGCCCGGCCAAACCGCAAAAATCGCCAAGGAATACGCAAGGCAGCATACGCCGGACGAGGCACGCCTGAAATCCCTCGCCCGCGCCTTCCGCGCTGCACGCGACAAGAAACTGACGCAGGAAACCTTCCGCCGCATCGCCGCCATCACGCTGCGTGCCGATGTGCAGTCCGATACTTTTTATATAGGCACCCGCGCCCTGCTGGAGCCGCTGCAAAACGGCAACGCCACATACAACGGCCGGAACGTCCGCCTGACAGGAAATGAATGGGATGGCATCAAGGCAAGACTTGAACAAAAAATCGCCACCCTTCCGGCGGCGCATCCGCTGCGCAGCGTGGCACCCAAAGGCGCTTAACCGGAACGCCGCCTGATAAACCGCGCGAGTTCTCGCAAGGTTGATTTCAGCTGTACGTTGAAAACAGGGTCGGCGACGGCATTCATAAGGCGGGAGCGGAAGCGCGAGGAAAAGCGGTACGTCACACGCGTACGCCCTGCATCCAGCGCCTCGAACAACATTTCACAGCGCAAGTATTCAAACGGCCCCGAAATCTCGCGGATGGAGATTTTTTCATACGGCGTTTCGGTAATTTCGCAGCGGTAGCTGAAATGCAACCCAGGCACGCCGACATCTACTTCGGCGATGCTCACCTTCCCCTTGCGCGATATAAAACGCGCCGCACGGATATAAGGGACATAGGACGGAAAATTTTCCACATCCATCAGCAGCGCATATATCTCCCGCTGCGGCAGGGCGAATATACGGCTGTCTTCCGCCGACGGCATGCGATGGTTATTTCAGTGAAATAGATGCGAAATGCTTGCTCATCTCGCGGTCATAGAACAAATCGACCGCCGCGAGCTCTCCGCGCAAGAGCAAGTTCTTAGTCGTACCGCGTTCGACAATGATGCCCGACCCCAGCAAGCGTATACGGAAGCGGATGAAAAGGGCGCGCTCCTTGTTGTTCATCATATCCATGCGCTTAAGAAGCTTTTCAGCATCCTCAAGAGGCATTTTCAGCCGGTCAAGCGTCAAAGGTTGCTGTAGTGCGAACAGATATCCCGTCGGGAAAAGCTTCGAAGCTTCAAGGTCGTCACATATCCGCCATCCGTCACGACGCGCCCGCTGCGGCGTTGTGAGCAGGGTGAGAGAGCCCACGTTCACCAGCGCGGTATTTTTTACAAAAGGAAAATCCTGCGTTTCGAAAGCATAGCGGCCAAGATAGACAACCCCCATAATCTCGTAATGCGTACGGAAATATTCGCGCTTGCCCTGCAGTTTGCGGCCAAGCTCCTGCCGCACGTTGTTCCATGCGAAATCCGATTTGAAATTTTCGCGGTACAGCGGGCAGTACATCAGCTTCGCATACTCGTCGATTGTTTCGTTTTTGGTCGTGTCGAAAGCCTCCAGCATAAGGCTGGTCAGCGCAAGTTCACGAAAGGTCGGCGCGGCAAAAGATTCACCACGGCCACCGACAGCCTCGGGTGGCGTTTCGGGCGGCGCTTCGGCGACGGCAGACAGCGAAACCGCCATCGCAAATACAGCCCCAGCCAACGCATGTTTTGCCAAACGAAATGAAAACATTCTTTTCCCCCTGCCTTCGCGCTTCGGCGAAGACTTCAAAATCCGGACTTTATCATTATAACAGCCTTGGGGCGGGCTGTCATCCTGCCGTGCCTGCGGCAAGGCGGGCGGCTTTTTGCATCAGACTGGGCAGGGCATAACTGGCCAGTTCATCCGGATAGACCCATATCCCGCCCGCAGGCAGCTTTGTAGCGCGGCCACTGTATTGCCATATTTCAAGACTAAGGTCGAAATGGGTGAAACTGTGCTTCACCGAAGCCCCCAGCGCCTTTGCCCCCTTGCCCTTCAAGAAATCAAGCCCCAGCCCCGCAGCTGCCTTTTTATCGGTCAGCCATGCGGTGGTCGGCAGCTGGTACATGCCTTCGTAAAGCCCCTTATCGGTGCGCTTTTGTATCATGACCTGCCCTTTGGCATTGCTAATCCAATAGACTTTGCCAAATTTGGCGGGCTTGGCCTTCTTGGGCAGCTTGCGCGGCAGCTCTTCGGCGTTTCCCGCCTTGCGCGCCTTGCAATCCTGCTGCCACGGGCAAAGGCCACAGCGAGGCTTGCGCGGAGTGCAAACAGTCGCCCCCAATTCCATGAAAGCCTGCGTAAAATCACCGGGGCGCGGATTGCCCGCCGCCAGCAGCGCCGCCCCGTCACGAATGGCGGGCTTGGATTGCGGCAATGGCTCTTCGATATTCAAAAACCGGCTAACCACCCGCTCCACGTTGCCATCGACAGCCACGGCCGGACGGTCAAAAGCGATAGAGGCAATCGCCGCCGCCGAATAAGGCCCGATACCGGGCAGCTCAAGCAAGGCCTGCTCATCTGCCGGAAAGCGGCCACCATGCAGCGATGTCACCACTTGCGCACATTTATGCAGGTTGCGCGCGCGGGCGTAGTAGCCAAGCCCTGCCCACGCGGTCAGTACGTCGTCCAGCTTGGCCGCCGCCAAATCACCCACCGTCGGCCAAAGACCGATGAATTTCATGAAATACGGACCGACCGTCACCACCGTCGTCTGCTGGAGCATGATTTCCGACAGCCAGACATGATACGGGTTCGCACGCTTGCCCTTGGCTGCGCGCCACGGCATGACGCGGCGGTGGCGGTCAAACCACCCCAGCAAACCGGCCTGAAGCCCCTTTACATCTGTCTTTTTGGTTCTGGACATGGCCTTTTAAATAGCCATACTCGGTACCCATGACAACACCCAACCGGCCACGCCCCGTCGCGGACCTTGTCCCCGCCCTGACCAAAGACGCCTTTGGGAAGAAAAACATGCTGTTCGGCAAAATGCTGGCCGAGTGGGAACATATCGCCGGCCCCGAAATCGCCGCCCAGACCACCCCGATGGAGCTGAAATACAGCCGCACGTCAGGCACCAAGAAAAAGGACGGGCAAAAGGGCGACAAAACGCCGCCCAAGGCAACGCTGGTGCTGGCCGTGCAGCCCGCCTTCGCGCTGGAGCTGAGCTACCAGAAAGACCTGCTGGCCGAGCGGTTGAACGTCTTTTTCGGCTACAGCGCTATCAAGGAGATTAAAATTATCCAGCACTCTGGTGTTATGGATAATAAAAAGGTAAAGCCCCCTCTCACCCGTCCCCTGACCATGCAGGAACAGCAAAAGATTGACGCGCTGGTGGGCGATATTCAAGAAAACGATTTACAAATTGCCTTAAAAAATTTAGGTAAAGCAATCGTCTCGCGGCTGGGCAAGAAGCCCTAGGCCGGAGCCACATTCAAAATATGAAAATAAATTCCTAAGGTGAATACATGAAAGTCGCAGCAAACACCCTCCGCAAAGGCATGGTGGTGGAATACAACGAAAAGCTCTGGGTCGTCATGAGCAACGACATCCGCACCCCGGGCAAAGGCGCCTCCGTCGCGCAGGTCGTCATGCGCGACATCGTATCGGGCACCAAAACCGACATCCGCTTCGCCACGCAGGATATGGTCGAACGCGCCCGCGTCGAGAGCATGGACTTCCAGTTCCTCTATGCCAACGACGGCGAATACACGTTCATGAACAACGAAAACTACGAACAGATCGTCGTGAACAAAGATCTGATTGGCGAACCTGCCCAGTTCCTGCAAGACGGCATGATGGTTGAAGTGCAAATGCACGAAGGCCGCCCGCTGTCGATGACCCTGCCCGAAACGGTCATCATGCAAATCGTCGAAGCCGACCCCGTGGTCAAAGGCCAGACGGCATCTTCTTCCTACAAACCCGCCGTGCTGGAAAACGGCGCGCGCGTTCTGGTGCCGCCGCATATTGAATCCGGCACGCGCATCGTTGTGCGTACCGAAGATTCCACCTACGTCGAACGCGCAAAAGACTAAGCCGTCCGATGAAATACGATGTACAGGATTGTTTCCACGTTTCCGCCGCAGAGGCGGAGACATGGAAACGCGCCGTCGCCACCCCGCCCGAAGCGGTCATGATGGCCACGGTGCCGCAGCAACCACAAAACAAAAAACCGTTGTTCGGCAGCCTGTTCAGTCGTAACGACTAACCACAAACCAAAGGATACCGAGATGGCCGTCGCCCGCCGCTCTGCCCACATGAACGTCATGGTCGAAGCCGCCGAAAAGGCAGGCCGCTCGCTTGTGCGCGACTTCGGCGAAGTTGAACAGCTGCAGGTATCGCGCAAAGGCCCCGGCAACTTCGTTTCCACCGCCGACCACAAAGCCGAAAAAATCATCCGCGAAATCCTGCTCAAGGCACGCCCGAAATATGGCTTCCTGATGGAAGAAAGCGGCGAAGTGAAGGGTGAAGACCCGTCCTGCCGCTGGATTGTGGACCCGCTCGACGGCACTATGAACTTCCTGCACGGCATTCCGCACTGGTGTGTTTCGATTGCGCTGGAAAAAGACGGCGACATCGTCGCGGGCGTGATTTACGACCCCGTGAAGGACGAATTGTTCTGGGCAGAAAAAGGCCTCGGCGCTTACCTCAACAACCGCCGCATTCAGGTTTCCGGTCGCAACTCGCTGGCCGAGGCTGCCGTTGCGCTGCATCACGCCGCCTATGACAGCATCGAAGGCCTCGCCACGCTGGTGAAATCCGGCACGGTTATCCGCAACATGGGCAGCACCTGCCTTGACCTCGCCTATGTCGCCGCAGGCCGCCTTGACGCGTTTTGCAAGTCGCATATCAGCGGCGGTCTTTGGGATGTTGCCGCAGGTATCGTTCTTGTGCGCGAAGCGCGCGGACAGGCGACGGATGCCAAGATGGGCAAAAACTTCAACACCGGCGGCAGCCTTGTCGCGGCCAATAGCGCGCTTCACAAAGACCTCGCCGCGCGCGTCAAAGCACCCGCCGCGAAAAAAGCCGACGCCAAGGCGTCATAATTATTGAAGAGCGTATGATGGCAAGTTTGAAACAATATCTTCTTGTCAGCGCCGCCGCTGCTGCACTTGCGAGCGCCCTCGCTGCACCTGCGCACGCGCAATATCACTACTACAAACCCGCAAAGCCGAACGTCGAGGTTGACCTTGGCGCGCTTTCGGGCGATGCACTGGCGCCCACAGCGCAGCAACCCGCCGAAGGCAACATGCCGCCCGTGGTGCTGCGTCAACCTTTGGCGCCGCCGCCCGTCCCTGCCGCAGCGCCAGAACCGCAGCCCGCCGTGCAACCTGCACCCGCCGCGGCTGAAACCGCAGCACCGCAAGACAATCAACCCCGCCGCGTCATCAAACCGATGTTCAGCGAGCCCGTTGTGCCGCCGCTGCCGAAAGCCGCCGCCACCCCCGTAACGCAGCCGCCCGTAGCAGCATCTGAAATGCCGCGCCGTACGGTAACGGCGGAAACGCCGGCGACAGCGCCGCGTGCAAAACTAATGGCGCCTATTCTGGAGCCCACCCCGGCACAACACGCCGCACGCGCGGAAACAATCGCCCACCCGATGCGCAAGCCTGACATGGCCCCTGCGCCTGCGGCACAGGAAACGGCCTTGCTGACACCGCAAGAAACGCGCGAAGTCATCCCCGCGCCACAAGCGGCCTTGGGTACACAAAAATCACCCGCCGCCCCTGCTGCGCGTATTTCCTACCCGCCGGCGGCGCGTCCGGCGGCGGATATCCAGCGGTTTGAACGGCCTGTTCTGCCCGAAGGCTTGCGCGGCGATGAATATGCCGCGCCCGCAGTACCGGCAATGCCCGCGAAGCCTGCAACCATAGCCGCAGCAACTCCCGAAGCCGCAGCGCCTGCTGCAGTGGCCGCCCCTGCGCCGCAAGAAGCTATCGCCACCTTGCCCCTGCGCAAACCGCCGATGGAAGAGCTGCCGCAAACCGTTTTGAGCGATGACGACATCGCCGCCCTGTCCGTGCCGCCTGTAAAAGACGACATGTCCGCGGCCATCGAAAACAAAACAAATACCGAAGATATGACTCTGGCAGAAGCAGCCGCACTCTATGGCGAAACGCTGCCGGATGCGCCCGCACCGCAGGCAGAAAAGCCTGCCGCCCCGCGTCCGTCGCTGGTGGTTGTGGAATCCGCCCCCGCCGCCGAAGAACTGCCGCGCCGCCAGCCCGTGACAACGACTTTGCCCGCAACAACGGCTTTGGATGCCGCAGCAGAAACGCCCGCCGCCCCCATAGCTGCTGAAGCGTCTGCAAACCGCGACAGCCTTGTGCCGCTTTCGAGCGACGAGGCGGAAGCCCTGCTGGCCAGCCGCCCCGCGCCCAAGCCCACCGAAAAAATCCGCCCGCCGCTGAGCGCGCCGGAGCTTGAAAAAATCAGCCAGAACATCGAAGCCGTTCCCGCGCGCGTCGCCCTTGCGCCGCCCGCGCCGCAGCCGCGCGATATAGCCGTGCCGACGCTGGCGGATTTGACGCTGGAATTCGACGGCACCTCCAGCGACCTGACGGCGGACACGCAGCAAAAACTCGTCAACATCATCCCGCATTTGCGCGAAAGCAAAGCCCGCCGCCTCGCGGTGCATGCCTATGCTTCGGGCGAAGACGGCAGCAAAACCAGCGCCCGCCGCATTTCGCTGTCGCGCGCACTGGCCGTGCGTTCGTTCCTGATGGATAACGGGGTGGAACCGACGCGCGTCGATGTCCGCGCCCTCGGCCTCGAAACCGACCGCAAACCGCTGGAACGCGTTGACCTCGTCTTCGCGCGGTAACACTCCCCGCACAAAACACCCGTCACACCGGCGCAGGCCGGTGTCCATCTTCTTTATACGCCTGTGATGTTTTTTATGGATTCCGGCCTGCGCCGGAATGACCTGCGGGTTACCCCGCCGCGCGCAAGTCCTGCAATCCGGCAAGGTGGGTATAGAGCCTGTCTTGCCCGAACAAATGGTGATGCGTGCCCGCCGCAACGATGCGGCCTTGGTCGAGTACGAAAATACGGTCGGCGTCCTGCACTGTGGACAGGCGGTGCGCAATCACGAATGTCGTGCGGCCTTTCATCAGTTCGCGCAGCGCCAGATGCACGGCTTGCTCGTTTGATGAATCAAGTGCAGAGGTTGCTTCGTCCAGCAGCAATATCGCCGGATTTTTCAAAAGCGCGCGCGCAATCGCGATGCGCTGGCGCTGCCCGCCGGAAAGACGGTTGCCACGCTCCCCGACCATGGTTTCGTATCCTTGCGGCAGCTCGGAAATAAATCCATGCGCCTGCGCCATCTCTGCGGCATGCATCACCTCGGCATCTGTGGCATCCGGCCGGCCGATGCGGATATTTTCGGCAACCGACATCGAAAAAACGGCCGGGTCTTGCGACACAACGCCCAGCGCCGCGCGCACATGACGCGGGTCGAGGTCGCGTACGTCAACACCATCAATCGAAATCGCGCCCTGCTGCGGGTCGTAAAAGCGCTGCAGCAGCTGGAAGATGGTGGATTTGCCCGCGCCACTCGGCCCCACCAGTGCAATCACTTCGCCCGCGGTCACCGTGAAAGATACACGGTCGAGCGCCAGACGCTCCGGCCTTGTCGGATAGCTGAATGTCACGCCGTCAAACGTCACATAGCCCGCCACGTTTTCGGGCAAAGTCAACCCTTGCGCAGAGGGCTGCACGGCAGGTTCCGCCGCCAACAGCTGGATGATGCGGTCAGCGGCGCCGCTGGCGCGGTTGAAATCGCTCATGGCTTCGCTCACGGCCATCAAGGCGCCCGCAACCATGGCGGCATAGAACAAAAAGGCCGAGAGCTCTCCCGCCGACATTTCACCCGTAAGAACTTTATGCCCGCCCGACCACAGCACAAGACCGATAGCGCCCAGCACGATGAAAATCACAAACGCGACCAGAAAGGCGCGCGCGCGGATATATTTACTGGCGGTGTTATAGGTCTCTTCGGCCAGCGCATCGAAACGGCGCGCGGCTTCGCCTTCGTAGCCGAAAGACTGGATGGTTTGCATGCCCATCAGCGTTTCATGGGTATAGGCGCCGATGTCGCCGACGCGCGATTGCGTATCGCGCGATTTGGCGCGCACGCGGCGGCCGAAATAAATCATCGGCGCCACAACCAGCGGCACGGCCAGCATGACAATCCCGGTCATGGAGGGGCTGACCACGCAAAGCATCGCGACCCCGCCAATCAGCATCAGGAAATGCCGGAAAGCAGACGGCAGGTTACTGGTGACGACCAGTTGCAAAACCGTCGTATCCGCGTTAATGCGCGAAACTTGGTCGCCGGTTTTTTCACGTTCGAAATACGCAGGGTCGAGCGAGAGCAGATGAAGGTAAATGCGCTGGCGCAAATCGGTGGTAATACGCTCCGCCACCTGGTTAATCAGGCGCACACGGGTATAAGTCGCGGCGGCCATCAGCAGGATAACAGCCAAAAGCACCAGAAGCGCACGGTCAAGGAAATCCCCCGTCGTGTCGGCAAAGCCGTGGTCGACGATATTCTTGAGTCCCCAGCCCATGGCCAGCATCATGCCGGAGGCCAGCATCAAGGCCCCGATTCCCCCCGCCAGCTGGCGTTTATAGGGCGCCAGAAGCGGCCAGAGCAGCCCGATGGGCTTTTGTATCATCCGGCGGGGTGCCGCCTCTGTATTGCTGTCCTGTGCCATGGTAAGCTGCCGGTCTTGTGCTTCTTGTTTTGATTTTATTTGTTTTTGGCTGGCGGCGGCTTTATTATTTATGTAAATAAAAAGCCGTTTATCCCCCGCGTGTGGCAGAGAATGGGCTATTGCCCGCCAAAGTCAATAAATTGCTTGCACAATAAGAAAAATCTCTGTAAAAAGCCAGCCTGATAAAGATTTTAAGGAGCTATCGCCATGAAGGCAGACATCCATCCCGATTACCACGAAATTAAAGTCGTCATGACCGACGGCACCGAATACACGACGCGCAGCTGCTGGGGCAAACCCGGCGACGTTATGCGCCTCGACATCGACCCGCTGAACCACCCCGCTTGGACGGGCGGTGCCGCGAAGGTGATGGAAAAAGGCCGTCTGGCAAAGTTCAGCAACAAGTACGCCGGTCTCGGCCTTGCTACGCTGGACGAAGGCAAAGAAGACAAAAAAGCAGCGAAATAATTTTCGCCGTCTTTTGCTGCTCAGAACTTCAAAAAAACCGCCCCGCATACGCAGGGCGGTTTTTTGCTATGCGCTTTATTTTTGAATTTCCTGATTTTTTTTTACATGTCTTGACGCCGGAAAAAATCCGCATATATGATTTTATCAGGAAGGCAGAAGTGCCCATGGTGGGGCTTCGCTACAAAACCTTCCTGCAGCATGCCCGCATAGCGGGATGACTGCCTGATACATGTAACCTGATATTGCTCAAGGAGGATATCATCATGACCACTTTTGACTTTTCCCCGCTTTTCCGCTCCACCGTCGGCTTTGACCGGCTCTCCCGCATGCTGGAAACCGGCATGCTGAACGAGCAGGAAAACGCCTATCCGCCCTATAACATCGTCAAGGTCAGCGACGACCAGTACCGCATCACCATGGCCGTAGCCGGTTTCACGCAAGATGAAATCGACATCACGTCCAAAGAAAACCAGCTGCTGGTGCAAGGCCGCGCGCAGGAACGCGACGATAACAAAGGCGTGACCTATCTGCACCGCGGCATCGCGGCGCGGGCGTTTGAACGCCGCTTCCAGCTGGCCGACCATATCAAGGTGGAAAGCGCCGTGCTTGAAAACGGGCTGCTGACCATTTCCCTCGTCCGTGAAATTCCGGAGGAAATGAAAGCGCGCAAGATTGAAATCTTGTCCGCAGGCAGCGGCAAGCTTATCGAGCAAAAAGGCGCAAAAAAAGCTGCAGGCTGACAAAAAAGGCTTAATCCGGAAACGGGGGTAAACCCGTATAAGGATTATATGCCCACATAGACGCCGCTCTTGCGGCGTTGTTCAGCAGCAAAGCCCCGGCCACGCTCCCCGACTTGTGGCCGGGGTATGCTGTTGATTATCTGGATTTATTCTTGCGTATCGGCAGCGTCAGACTCTGCATCTTCTGCATTTTCCGGCGCAGGCGCGACAGGCTGCTGGACGGTCAGGCTGCCTTCGATATTATCCAGCTGCTGGCGCTGTTGCTGGATTTCGTTTTGCAGCTTGCTGACGGCCGCGCTTTGCGGGGCTTCTTTTGCTTTGCTGCCGAGCGACACCATAAAATACCCGACGATGCCCAGCACGACCAGCGCGCCAATAATTTTGCCAATCATCACATTCTTCCTTTTCTTGTCTATCAGGCCGCCGCGGATTGCAGGCGCAGCACTGTTTGCTGGATAAGTCCGTCCAGCGTTTCCGTCTGGCGCACGCCGTAGCGGTTGCAGACGATATCCACATTCCCCTTGCGCCAGAATCCTTGCGGGCAGCAGACGATAAGTTTTTCCGGATTGGCCGCCGCGTGAATACCCAGCTCCAGCAGTGTAATCGGCGATTTGGTCGCAGGGTCGAAATACATCAAAACCACGCTGGCGGCGTCGAGGGCGGAAAGCTCCCACTCCACCTGCTCGCGGAACGGCGGGTTGTCGATATTCTGCGCCCAGCTGCTGTCCCAGTTATCGCGGCGGGGGTTAAGCACCAGCACATCCATAACGGACAGCGCCGATGACACCTTGGCCTGCCAATCCTCCGCCACGCCCATTTCGATACTGCCGGCCAGAAAAACCGACGGCTTGTTCATGTAAACGTCATAGGCGCCAGGGGCCTTGATTTCCATCATCAGCTATTCTTTCTCAGGGCTGGGGCGGCGTTTGCGGCGGCGTTTTTTTGCTGTCTTTGCGGCGGACGTACAGCACCTTGTCCACCTCGGCAACCACGTTGCCCTTTTCGTCTTTTACATGGACGGTGAAGCGCGGCTCGGCTTTATAATTTGTATCGGCCTCCGCCTTAATTTCGGCGATGCGCTCTTTGCTGATGTTGAAATGCGCGGTCAGCTTTCCTTTGCCCGGCAGTTTGAAGCGGATATCGGCCGCCTTGTCCCATACAATGTAATCATTGCCGAGGTTCTTCATCAGAATAAGCATATAAAACGGGTCTGTCATGGCGTAAATGGAGCCGCCGAACTGCGTACCGACATAGTTGCGGTTCAGCCGCGTCAGCTTCATTTCCACCTTGAAGTCGCTATAGTCGTCGGAGATTTCCTTGACCTTGATACCCGCCCCCAGAAAGGGCGGCCAGAGGTTGATGAGTCTGCGGAAAATCCCCGGTTTCATCTTATGCCGCCTCTATCTGCTTGAGCGCCTGCGTGAGCTTGGCGATGGTGTTTTCGGCGGCGGATTTCAGTTCTTTCTGCTCCTCCACCACTTCTTCGGGCGCCTTGGCAAGGAAGCCTTGATTGTTCAGCATCTTGTTGATTTTCTCAATCTGCTGCTGCTCTTTCTCGATGGCTTTTTGCAACCGCGCACGCTCTTGCGCAAGGTCAACGACGTCCGCGATGGGCAGTACAATCGTCGCCTCGTCAATCACCATTTGCAAGGAGCCTTTGGGCGCTTCCGCTTCGCTCGCCGCTGCTTTCGACAGACGGGCGAGACGTTTGATGATGTCGGCGTATTTCTCAAGGCGCGCCTTGCTCTCCGCATTCGCACCTTTGAGCAGCATTTCGATTTGCGCCGCCGCCGGTACGTTCATGTCCGCACGGACGGAGCGGATTTCGGTGATAAGACGCACCACCCAGTTGACCTCCGCCTGCGCGGCTTTATCAACAATTGCGGCGTCAAACACAGGCCACGGGCGCGATTGCAGCCAATCGTCCTTGCCCAGCTCGCCTTTGTTCATCAGGTGGGCGTGCAGCTCTTCGGTAATATAGGGCATGATGGGGTTCAGCAGCGTCAGCAGCTGGTCGAGCACCCAGCCCGTCGTATCCTTCGTTTCCTGCTTCACGCCTTCGTCCGCGCCATTCAGCAGCGGCTTGGTGAATTCGATATACCAGTCGCAGAACGTGCCCCATGTGAAATGGTACAGCGTCATGGCCGCATCGTTATAGCGGTAAGCCTTGAGGCTGGCCGCCACGCTTTCGCTCACGACCGCCAGTTCGGACAAAATCCAGCGGTTCAGCGTATGTTGCGCCGCCTTGGGATTGTAATCCAGCTTGAGTTCGCAGCCGTTCATTTCGCAGAAACGCGACGCGTTCCAAAGCTTGGTGGCGAAGTTGCGATACCCCTCGACGCGCGCAGCGCCGAGCTTCACATCACGCCCCTGCGCCGCCAGCGCGGTCAGGGTAAAGCGCAGCGCATCCGCGCCGTATTCGTCGATGATGTCCAAGGGGTCGATGACGTTGCCCTTGGTCTTGGACATCTTCTGGCCTTTTTCATCGCGCACCAGCGCGTGGATATAGACCTTTTTGAACGGTACATCGCCCATGAAATGGATGCCCATCATCATCATGCGGGCAACCCAGAAGAAAATGATGTCAAAGCCCGTAATCAACGTTTCAGCCGGATAGTAGCGCTTCACCGCTTCGTTGTTTTCCGGCCAGCCGAGCGTAGAGAACGGCCAGAGCGCAGAGGAGAACCAGGTATCCAGCACGTCTTCGTCGCGCGTCAGCTTCACGCCTGCGCCGGCCTCTGCCTGCGCTTCTTCTTCGGTTTCGGCGACATAGACTTTGCCTTCGTCATCATACCATGCGGGGATTTGATGCCCCCACCACAGCTGGCGCGAAATACACCACGGCTGGATATTGCGCATCCATTGGTAATAGGTGTTTTCCCAGTTTTTGGGTACGAATTCGGTGCGGCCTTCTTCAACAGCCTTAATGGCAGGCTGTGCCAGCGTCACGGCATCGCAATACCACTGCTCGGTCAGGAACGGCTCCAGAATAACCGTTTTGGATTTTTCGTCATGCGGAACGGCGTGGACGGTCGGCTCGATTTTCTCGATAAGCTCGAGCGCTTCCAACTCCGCCAGCACTTTTTTGCGTGCTTCGAAACGGTCAAGACCGCGGAAGGCCTCCGGCGCGTTTTCGTTGACCTTGGCATCACGGTCGAAAATCGAAATCATCGGCAGGTTGTGGCGTTTGCCGACTTCGAAGTCGTTAAAGTCATGCGCAGGCGTGATTTTCACCGCGCCCGTTCCCTTGGTCGGGTCGGCGTATTCATCGGCGATAATAGGAATAAGACGGTCCGTCAGCGGCAGTGCGGCGAATTTGCCGACGAGGTCTTTATAGCGTTCATCATCCGGATGCACCGCAATCGCCGTATCGCCCAGCATGGTTTCGGGGCGCGTGGTGGCGATGGTGATGAAACACTCCACCTGCCCTTCGACCGGATAGCGGAAGTAGTGCATGTTGCCCTTGATTTCGACCTGTTCGACTTCAAGGTCGGACAGCGCGGTGTGCATCTTGGGGTCCCAGTTCACAAGGCGCTTGTCCTTGTAAATCAGTTTTTCTTTATACAGCTGGACGAAGACTTTGTTGACGGCCTTGTTCAGCCCCTCGTCCATCGTGAAACGCTCGCGCGACCAGTCGGGCGTTGCGCCAAGGCGGCGCAGCTGGCGCGTGATGGTGGAGCCGGATTCTTCTTTCCACTCCCACACGCGCTTCAAAAAATTATCGCGGCCAAGGTCATGGCGGGTTTTGCCGTCTTTGTTCAAAAGACGTTCGACCACCATCTGCGTCGCAATACCCGCATGGTCGGTGCCCGGCTGCCACAGAACATCGCGGCCCTGCATGCGTTCAAACCGCGTCAGGATGTCTTGCAGGGTCATGGTCAGCGCGTGGCCCATGTGCAGGCTGCCCGTCACGTTGGGCGGCGGCATGGGGATGCAATAGGGCTGCTTGTTGCTTTTCACATCGGCCGCGAAAACGCCGGATTTTTCCCAGCTTTCGTAGTGTTTCTTTTCGACGTCCTTGCTTTCAAAGGTTTTTTCAAGCATCTGTATTATGTCCTCTGCCGATGGCCGTTTTTATTTGATTTTTGAGATACATAATATAGCGGCAAGACCATTGATTTGTGAAGGCATTTTGCTAGATTGAGCGGCAGTTTTTCATCCATATCAGAGGGTAAAAGAATGTCCCCCAGCCAGACGGCATCCGCCGAAGAAATCCCCCAGGTTCGCATCGAAACCGACTCTATGGGCGAAGTCGAAGTACCCGCCGACAAATATTGGGGCGCACAGACGCAGCGCTCCTTCGAAAACTTCAAAATCGGCACCGAGCGCATGCCCCTGCCGCTGGTGCGCGCGCTGGGCGTACAGAAAAAAGCCGCCGCCCTCGCGAATATGGAATTAGGCGCGCTTGACAAGAAAATCGGCAGCGCCATCGTACAGGCCGCCGAAGAAGTTATGGACGGCACGCTGAACGAGCATTTCCCCCTTGTCGTGTGGCAAACCGGTTCGGGCACCCAAACCAACATGAACATCAACGAGGTTGTTTCCAACCGCGCGATTGAAATTCTGGGCGGTGAAATCGGCTCCAAAAAACCTGTTCACCCGAACGACCATGTGAATTACGGCCAGTCGTCGAACGATACTTTCCCGACTGTCATGCACATCGCGGCGGTGGAGCAAATCCACCACGAACTTATTCCCGCGCTCGAACACCTGCACGCGGCACTGGATGCCAAGGCACAGGCGTTCAAGGACATCATCAAAATCGGCCGCACCCATTTGCAGGACGCCACGCCCGTCACGCTGGGGCAGGAATTCTCCGGCTATGCCATGCAGGTCAAATACGGTATCGAGCGCGTGAAGGCCGGCCTGCCCCGCCTGTCGCAACTGGCGCAGGGCGGCACCGCCGTCGGCACCGGCCTTAACTGCAAAAAAGGCTTTGCCGAACTGTTCGCGCAAAAAGTATCGCAAATCACCGATATCCCCTTCACCACGGCCGAAAACAAATTCGAAGCCATGGCGGCGCATGATGCGGTGGTGGAATCTTCGGGCGCGATGAACACCATCGCCTGCTCGCTGATGAAAATCGCGAATGACGTGCGTTTGCTCGGCTCCGGCCCGCGCTGCGGCATTGGCGAGATTAGCCTGCCGGAGAACGAACCCGGCTCCTCCATCATGCCGGGCAAGGTCAACCCGACCCAGTCCGAAGCACTGACCATGGTCTGCGCACAAATCATGGGCAACCACACCACGGTTTCCATCGCCGGCTCTAACGGCCATTTTGAACTCAACGTGTTCAAGCCTGTGATGATTTACAACCTGCTGCAATCCATCCGCCTGCTGGCAGATGCGGCGCGCAGCTTCACCGACAACTGCGTCGTCGGTATCGAGCCGAACCGCGAGCGCATCACCAAGCTGCTCAATGAAAGCCTGATGCTGGTCACGTCGCTGAACCCCGTCATCGGCTATGACAACGCCGCCAAAATCGCCAAGCACGCCCACAAAACCGGCGGCACGCTGAAAGACGCGGCGGTTGAGTTGAACCTCCTCTCCGCCGAGGAATTCGACAAGGCCGTGAAGCCCGAAACCATGATTGGCCCGCGCGACTAAGCGCGCCTATCCGCATTACGCAAAAAGCGCCGCCCGCAAAGGCGGCGCTTTTTTATGGGAGATGCTTTCCCGCATAAACCCACTACATTTTTTAATAAATTTGCGGTACAATTGCACCGTAAGGGAGAAACAGGGCCTTGCATCATCCTGCGCTCCCGCTGCCAGAAAGGAACTTCGATGCCCCATCGTCTCTCTCAAAAACATTCCATTACCGTCGCCGGACACCGCACCAGCATCACGCTGGAACAGGCCTTCTGGGACAGCCTCAAAGAAATCGCCGAAGAAAAGGGTGTTTCGATTAACGGGCTTATCGCCGGAATCGACTCCGACCACCCGGACAATCTGTCGAGTGCCCTGCGCGTTTTCATTTTGGAACACTATAAGCAAAAACCCGCGTAAAACAGGCAAGTAATCGCTTACTGCCCCAGCCTGTCCAGAATACCGCCGATGGGGTTATTCTCCTCCGGCGTGGGTTGCCCTTGTTCGCTACCGATGTCTTGCGGCTGCGGCGGGGCTTGCTCCGGCATTGCGGTATCTTCCGTGACGGGCGGCGGTGAAAGGTTTTCTTCCTCGACCGGCAGAATGTCGCGCGACAGTTCTTCCTCGCCTTCTTCATCCGGCGGCGGTGCGGCACCTTCCTGCGGTACAGACAAGTAACCGGGCGGCAACATTTCCGCGTCTTCGCCCATCGGCGCTGTTTCCACCACGGGCGCAGGTGCGGGCACTTCAGGAACAGGCGCAGGCGCGCGCGCCGCGGCGAAGTCAGTAATCGGCTTGTTGTCAAAACGCAAATCCGGCGCAGTTGTTACATCGCCTGCGCGCGTGATTTCAAGAACATCCAAATCACGCAGCGCCTTCAGCGTCAAAAATGCCTTTATGTCATATTTCGATGCTGCCGTATCCAGATGACCTTCAACCTTGACACTGCTGTCCTGATTGTCCAGCGAAAGGCTTTTCAGCGTGATGACATTGCCTGCACGCGTGAAATCGATATTCACGTCGCCGTAGCTGGCAGCCCCACTGCGCAGGGTTTTATGTGCCGTGGCCGCCAAATCCTGCGGCGCACCGTTTAGTCCGTCCAGATAGGACGCCAGCGCGGCAGGGTCAAAACCCTGCACCTCAAGGCGCGGCAGGCTGAGCGCGAAGCTGCCCGCGATATCGCCAAAGGGTGTTTTATCCTGCGCCTGCGCCGTCATATCGAACGTCATATCCCCCTCGTCCGCCGTGACGCCGATAATGCCGTGCGGAATTTGCAGCGGGCGGAAAGATTTAATATCGCCGTCCAGCTTGGCCGTCCATTGGCGGTTTTCACCGCGCATGAGCGTACCGCGCGCATTGGTTGTGCCGCCCCAGATACCGGCCTTGAGCGCACGGATGTCTATTTTCGACGACGTGACCGTCATATCGCTGTCCAGATTTTGCAGCGCAAGCCCGCGCGCATCCGCCCTGTCTGCACGCAGTTTAAGCGCAAGCGGCACACTCTGGCGGATATCCGCCGCCAGCCAGCGGTCAAATTGCGCGCTTGCCGTGCGCAGGTCTGCCGTGATGCCCTTGTCGTTTTTCTCCGCACGGCCGCTGGTCACGGCGTCCTTGATGCTCAGGCGCAAACCGTCCAGCACATAAGCGTTATCATCGCCCGTCATATCGGCCGCAAGCGTCGCGGCGCCCGCGGGGCTGACCAGACGGTCGATGTCCATACCGAACAGCGCCAGCAAGCCCTGACTGTCCGGCATCGACAGCACCAGTTTGCGCGGCCCGTCGGCTGACGGTTTTTTCACATCCACCGTACCGCCGCGGAATCCACCTGCGAAGCTATAGGTATTCTGCCCTGCGCTGCGGCGCCAGCTACCCTGAATATCCAGCGGTGCGGCTGTATTCAGCGGCATCGGCCACGCGAAGCCGGCCAGCTTCGCGGCGGCGGCGGCATCGCTGCCCTTGAGCGTGAAATCGAGCGCGGCACTTTCCGCCCCCTCCGGCGGCCATGCGGTGAAATTGCCGGAAACGCCGAATGCGCCGTCTGCACCGTAAATGCCCGAGAACTTTTCAATCCGGATGTCTTTATCTTTCGCTTCCGCCTTGAGCGTCACGTTATTAAACGTCTCGCCTGCAAATTTTTGCCCGCCTGCGGAAATATCAATATCGTTACCTGCGGCAAAAAGTACGTTCATCAGACCTGCGCGTTGTTCCGGCGTCATCCCGTCCCACGACAGGCCGAAAAGGTTCAGCCGCGCTTCCATCTCTTTACCGGAGAAATTCAGAACCCCGCCCGCCTTGCCTTCCGCGCCAGATGTAGCGTTAAAATTATAAAGGCTGGTACGGTCGCCGCGGATATCGAGATTACCCGTCAGCTTCACATCCTGCACCGGCAGTTGCGGCAGGATATTTGCCGCCGCCGCAGGCAAAAACCCCGCATAGCTTTTTGCAAAAACCGCAATATCGGCCGTAGAGAAATTTATTTTAAGGCTCTGCGTTTGCTGTTCAGGCCGCACCGTGCCTTCGGCTTCAAATTCTGTCTTGCCTGCCAGCTGCGCGCTCAGCTTGCGCACCATCCATGCCTGCCCGCCGCTTTCGGCAAGCAGCTTCACCGACGGCAAACGCTGGCCACGCCATAGTGCATCCTCTGCCTCCAGTGACAGTTTGGCGCGCATTCCTTCGGGCAGCGCCATTTCTTTGCCGCCCAGCGGCAAATGTTCAAGCTTCAGCGCCACGTCAAGAACTGGCGTTTCCATCGGCGGCCGGCTCAACGAAACCTTGCCGGAAACTTTGCCGTTTTTGCCGCTGCGCCCGTCGATATTTTCCAGCGTCAGCAGCCCCGCACGCATGGAAAGTTTGCCGTTCAGGCTCATGTCTTCCTGCATCCAGGCAGGCGCACTCAGGAAGGTTTGCGTGAAAAGGCTGGCAGGCGCGCCTTGTTCCAGCTGAATATCGCCTTCGTAAAAAGCCCCTTCGGCATTTTTACCAAGCGTACCTTTCAGCGAAAGCTGCGGCAGTTTTTCAAGTGGCTGGAACAGAATATTGAGCGGCATGCCTTTTTCGTCGGCCTGCCCCGTCGTTGCTTCTACGCTTACCGGCACATCGCGGAAACGCATGTCGCCGACGATTTTATAAGGCCCGCGCAAGCTGGGCGCCGCGACAGAAAGGTTGAGATGTTCAAGCGCCATATCCACGCCCGATGATGCCTGCACATAACGGATGCGCCCGCCCTTGAGCGTCACGTCTTCAAGTTTGACGGCATCGCCCTGCTCACCAAAAACGACCGGTTTGCGCGCGGCATCACCCTGCATCAACCCTTGCCAGCTGGCGCGGCCGTCGGCCAGCACTTCAAGCACCAGCTCAGGCTCGACCAGATGTATTTTTTCGATTTCGACATGCCCTTCGAGCAGTGGCGCAAAGCGGATTTTTGCCTCCAGCTGGCGCAGCTTGAAGAAATCAGGCGCTTTGGCCCCTTCGACCGAGGCCACACTGACATCGCTCACCGATAGCTGCGGGTTCGGCAAAAGACGGAAAGTAATATCACCACCGATTTTAACATCCCGCTGCAAATAAGCGGCAGCATGCACGGCCAGCGTATCTTTATGCTTGTTCCAGTCGATAAAGTTCGGCACCACCAGCAAAAGCGCCAGCGCCACCAGCAGCAAAACAAACAGCGCGGCGACGATACGCTTCATCATGGCAGGGCAGACCTTTTTTTCAGGATATTTTTTTCGACGGTTTCGATAACGGCTTCGGCCGCGCGCACGCTCGGCGGTTTGGGGTCGCCAAGGCCGATTTTAATCAACGCCTCGCGGAAATCCATCAGCTGCTGGCTGCGCGCATCGCGGTCGTCCATCAGGCGCAAAAGCGCGCGCGACATCGGCTGCGGTTCGCATTCTTCCAAAAGCAGTTCCGGCACCACAGGGCGGCGCAGAAGGATATTGATAAGGTTAACATAGGGCGTTTTGACCAGATGTTTCGCCACCCACGCCGACATCGGGTTCAATTTATACGCGATGATGTGCGGCGTGTCGGCCAGCGCCAGTTCCAGCGTCACCGTGCCGGACGCCGCCAGCGCCGCGGTACCTGCAGAAAAGCTGTCGTATTTGTCCTGGTCATCCGTGACCACAATCGGGTTGATGCCCTTGCCCACGAAAAACTTTTCTATATAGGGTTTCAGATGCGCAAGCGTCGGAATGACGATAACCGCCTGATGACGGTGACGCAAAACGATGTCGGCCGTCTCGCTGAATTTGTCCAGCAAACGGCTCAGCTCGCTCATGCGGCTGCCGGGCAGCATGCAGAATACGGGCTGATTGGCCTTGAGACCGTATTTTTCGCGGAAGCGGTTGGCATCGCCGCGGCTATCGATTTTTTCAACAACAGGATGGCCGACGAATGTCGCATCGAGGCCATGACGGGTGAAATACGGCGGCTCGAACGGCAACAACGTGAGGATGTGGTCGAGGAACTTCGCCACCTTCTCCGCCCGCTTCGGTCGCCATGCCCAGACACTCGGCGCAACGTAATGAATGCACGGAATATCCTTGCTGCACGCCTTGACCTGCCGCACGACGCGGAAACAGAAATCAGGACTATCGATGGTGACAAGCGCGTGCGGCTTGATATTCAAAACAGCTTTGCGGGTCTGGCGGATGCGCGCCATGATTTTAAACAGCCGCGGCAAAACCTCGGCCAGCCCCATGACCGAAAGTTCTTCCATCGGAAACAGGCTTTCCATACCCTGCGCCTGCATATTTTTTCCGCCCACGCCGAAGAATTGCACATCGGCGCGCTCGGCCTTCAGCGCACGCATCAGGTTCGCGCCCAGAAGATCGCCCGACGCCTCACCCGCGACCAGAAAAATACGCAGCGGCTCTTTGAGCGCTGATTTTGGCGTATCTTCGTCAATCATGCCCAGAATATCCGTCATGCGGTAAACCCTTCGATAAACAGGCCAAGGCTGTCCGCCGCGGCAATCACTTCGTCACGGTCGAGAAGAATAGACGCCCCCGCCTCGACCGCAATGCCGGAGAGGCCCGCCTCATACGCGCGGCGCACGGTGCGCAGGCCAATCGCAGGCAAATCGATGCGGCGGTCCTGCTGCGGTTTGCAGGACTTGACCAGCACGCCGCCAATCCCCTGGCGGCGGTGCTTGCGGCACCGCGCGAGCAGGTTATCCGTACCCTCGACAGCTTCAATGCCGATAACAATCCCCTGCTGCACAACGGCAGCCTGACCGACATCAAGCGCGCCGAGGGTTTTGGTGACCTTGATACCGAAATCGCGGTCGATGCAATTTTGCTCCCCCGGCTGGATACGGCCGAGGACGCCGGTGGTGGTAATCAGCGCAGGTTCAATGTCATGCGCACCGACAATGCTGAAGCCTTCTTTTTCCAGCTCGTCCACGACAGCACGCAAAAGCGCATCATCGCCAAAGGCTGCAGCCCCAAGACGTGCAAAAACCTTGAGCGTGCGCAAATCCGGCCGCATTTCACGCAGCGACGGACGGCGGATGGCGCCCGCCATCACCAGCGTATCGACGTTATTCTGTTTGAGGATTTCAATCGCCGCATTCGTTGCGCCAAGTTTCGTCCAGCCGTGCGGCACACCGGACATCAAACCGTCTTCGGTCTGGCCGCGGAAGCCCAACACGAAAAATTCGCGCCCGTCCCTGCGGCATGCCTCGATGAGCCTGCGGGGGAGCCCGCCGCTCCCCGCTATAATCCCGAGGCGCGACATGGTTCAACCGTTCGCAGCGGATTTGGGCTGAAGAACCGAGCGGCCTTCTTTCGCACGGATGAATTCAATCATGCGCATGACAGCCTGTTCGCTGCCGAAATCGTTGGCAACGGTATTGATGCGCTCGGCCAGCGTGCCGTTATTATCGAACAACTGGCGGAAGGCTTTCATCAGCAGCTGCACCTGGTCTTTGGTAAAGCCGCGGCGTTCGAGCCCGACGTAGTTAAGACCGGCCAGATGCGCGCGCTCGCCTTTGACAAGACCGTAAGGAATGACGTCGTATTCAACGCCCGACATGCCGCCAATCATGGCGAAAGGCCCGATGCGGACGAATTGATGTACAGCGGCAAGCCCGCCGATGATGGCGAAATCGCCCACTTCGACGTGACCGGCCAGCGTGGCGTTATTGGCAAGAATGACGTTGTTGCCGACGATGCAGTCATGCGCAACGTGCGATGCAGTCATGAACAGGCAGTTGTCGCCGACGACGGTTTTCATCTTGTCGCCTTCGGTGCCGGGGTTCATGGTGACATGTTCACGGATTTTGCAGCGCGCGCCGATAATCAGTTCGGATTTTTCGCCCTTGAATTTCAAATCCTGCGGCGCGGAGCCGAGGGACGCAAACGGCCAGACAATGGTTTCATCGCCAATCGTGGTATAGCCATCGATAACGACATGCGATTTAAGCTCCACCGCGCGGCCGAGTTTCACATTCGGACCGACAACGCAATAAGCGCCGATTTTGCAATCTTCGCCGATAATCGCGCCGTCTTCGATGATGGCGGTTTTGTGAATGACGGCCTGTGCCATGAATATACTCTCCGTGCGCGCAGCGGTTTTACGATAAGTTATTGATAGCAAAATGGAATTTCAGAGCCAAATCACGCTATGTGACAGTCTGTAACAAAAAACAGCTTAAAATGGGGGCTTTTGGACGCCAAACAGCCGTTTTTTGCGCAAAAAGGGCTTATTTCCCATCCATAATCATAGCGGTCACGATGGCTTCGGCACAAAGCTCGCCATCCACCCGCGCTTCGCCTTTGAACTTCCAGACGTTGCGGCGGTTTTGCACGCGCACGACTTCGATTTTCAACTGGTCGCCCGGCGTCACCGGACGGCGGAATTTCGCTTCGTCAATCGCCATGAAATAGACAAGCTTGCCTTCAAGCTCTTTACCGACCGAATGCACAACCAGCGCGGCCGCGGTCTGCGCCATGGCTTCGATAATCAACACGCCCGGCATAACCGGTGCGCCCGGAAAATGGCCGTTGAAGAAATCTTCGTTGATGGTGACGTTTTTAAGGGCGAGTGCACGCTCGCTCGGGTCAACTTCGAGTACGCGGTCGATGAGCAGCATCGGAAAGCGATGCGGCAGCATTTCCATGATGCGGCGGGTATCCAGCAGCGGTGCAGCAGGCTTTGCCGGTTCAGTCGTCGTCATGTTTCGTCTTGTCCTTTCTTGAGGCTGATGCGCGACCAGATAGCGGTCTGGCGCATAAACTGGCGGATGGGCACAGCGGGAGAGCCCATGACTTCCCCGCCCGGCGGGATATCCCGCATGATGCCCGATTGCGCGGCGATTTTGGCGCCCGCACCGATTTTAAGATGGCCGGCAAAGCCCGACTGCCCGCCCGTCATGACGTAATCGCCAAGCTGGGTGGAACCGGAAATGCCCGTCTGCGACACAACCACGCAGAATTTACCGATGTGCACGTTATGTCCGATTTGCACGAGGTTGTCGATGCGCGTGCCCTGCCCGATAACCGTATCGGGGCCTGCGCCGCGGTCGATGGTGGTATTGGCGCCAATCTCGACGTCATCGCCAATCATCACACGGCCCAGCTGCGGCACAGCCACATAGCCCGCGGGGTCGATGGCAAAACCAAAACCCGGACGGCCGATAACCGCGCCCGGATGCAGGCGCACTTTGTTGCCCATCACGGTATGCGTCAGATAGACGCGCGCGCCGATGTCGCAATCAGCGCCAATTTCAACGTTGTCTTCGATAACCGCCAGCGCGCCAATGCGGCTGCGGTCGCCGATTTTAACACCTTTGCCAATCACCGCGCCGTGGCCGATGTGGCAATCTGCACCAATCACCGCCGCAGGGTCGATAACAGCCGACGGTGCGCGGAAAGTTTCCGGCTTCGGCTGCGGGTAAAACGCCTGCGCCGCAATAGCATAGGCTTTATAGGGGTTTTTATGCGTCAGGCAAACCGTGCCCGCGGGCGCGTCTGCCGCCAGTTCGGGACGCACGAAACACGCCCCCGCCTTGGTCGCCTTGAAGAAGGACGCATATTTCTTGTTATCGAGGAACGACAGATGCTCCGCTTGCGCGTCTTGCAGCGGGGCGACGTCGGTAAGCGCCTTGCCCGCCGCAGCGGGGTCGGACAGTGTCGCGCCCGTCAGCTGCGCAAGTTCGCCCAGCGTGAAAGGCCCTGCTTTTTGAAAAAAACGCGGATCGGCCATGCCACTCTCCCGCTTATTTCTTTTTCGGCAAAGCGAAGTTGACGGGGATTTTCTTCACGTCTTTGTTCAAACGCGCCAGAACTTCTTCGGAAATGTCATAGCCGCGTTCCGCCAGAATGACGGAATCATCGGAGAAGACGACATCAAGGCTGCGCAGGCGCGCGATTTCCGCAGTGATTTTCAGCGTTTCTTCGCGCAGTTTGGTCATCGCCTGGTTAAAGGCGTAATCCAGCGTTTGTTTACGCTCCTGCACCATTTTGAAGCCTTGCGCGGCTTTTTTCTCGAACTCCTTGCGCTGGTTTTCGAAATCGGCCTCGGTCATCTTGTCGCGTTTTTTGATGATTTCGTCTTTTTGCTTTTTCAGCGTTTCTTCTTCTTTGGTGATTTGCGCTTCGTATTCCTTGCGCTTGGCGTTGACGGTTTTCAGGATATCTTCGCCGGCCGCGCTTTTACGCAGAACGCCATCCAAATCCATGATACCGAAAACAATGCCGCTGGCGGAGGCGCCCTGCGCGGCCGTTACGGGGGCTGCGGCAAAAGACGGCGCCGCGCCCATCAAAAGGACGGCAAAAACGGCGGCGGTGAAAG
The DNA here is from genome assembly GCA_002334985.1 of Micavibrio sp. UBA2020. Classification (GTDB taxonomy): domain Bacteria; phylum Pseudomonadota; class Alphaproteobacteria; order Micavibrionales; family UBA2020; genus UBA2020. Next base: position 616 of record DDBY01000212.1, on the reverse strand, counting down.
TGCGGATGTGTGTCATATCATTAAACCTTCTGTAAGTGCCTTTTACGTTTATATGTTTGTCCGGTGCGTTTTTTAGAAACGCGTGCCGAAGCTGAAGCGGAAAAACTCGTCCTTGTCGAAATCTTCCTTCACGACCGGCACGGCAAAATCCATACGCACAGGACCGAAGGGAGAACGCCAGGAAATCCCCACACCCGCCGTCACGCGGATAAGGTCGGACTGGTCGATGCCGGGACCGCTTTCGTCAACTTCGCGCAGCACGCCGAAGTCGCTGAAGGTACGCAGGCGGACACCCAAATCGTCCGGCAGACCGGAGGGGAACTCAAGTTCAACGGAGCCGCGGCCAAAAAAGTTCCCGCCCAGCGCGTCGTCGGTGGCCGTATCACGCGGGCCGATACCCGATTCCTCGAAACCGCGCAGCGTGGTGCCGCCGATAAAGAAGCGTTCGTTAATGCGCAAATCTTCGCCGCCGAAGCCGAAAATATAGCCGGTTTCAGCAAGCAGGCTCAGCACCCATTTGTCGCGCACAGGGAAATAAGCCGTCGCGCCGACGCGGCTGCGCAGGTAACGCGCATCGCCGCCGATGCCCGCGACTTCGTTTTCAAGACGCGCGACG
>DDBY01000096.1 GCA_002334985.1 Micavibrio sp. UBA2020 | reverse complement strand
GACCTTCCGCACGCCCGAAGAAGCCGTGCAGCTGGCCAATAACACCCGCTACGGCCTTGCCGCGAGCATCTGGAGCGAGAATATCAACCTCGCCCTCGACATCGCGCCAAAAATTAAAGCGGGCGTGGTCTGGATTAACTCCACCAACATGTTCGACGCCGCTTGCGGCTTCGGCGGCTACCGCGAATCCGGCTTCGGCCGCGAAGGCGGCCGCGAAGGCATGTATGCCTATCTGAAGCCCGCCTTCACCGAAGACCTGCCCGTGTACAAAGACAGCAAGTCCGGCCTTTCCGCCGCGAAACATGTCGCAGCTATCGAAGGGCTCGACGCCATCGACCGCACGGCGAAGCTGTATATCGGCGGCAAACAGGCACGCCCTGACGGCGCCTATAGCCTGTCGGTGCTGAACGCCAAGGGCAAGCTGGCCGGACAAGTCGGCGAAGGTAACCGCAAGGATATCCGAAACGCCGTCGAAGCCGCCAAAAAAGCCGAAGGCTGGGGCAAAGCCGCGCATCACCTGCGCGCGCAAATCCTTTACTACATCGCCGAAAACCTGTCGGCGCGCGCGGACGAATTCAAAAAACGTCTGATTGACCTGACTGGCGCAACGCCCGCGCAGGCGAAAAAGGAAGTCGACGAAAGCATCCGCCGCCTGTTTACCTACGGCGCATGGGCCGACAAATATGATGGCGACGTGCACTACCCGCCCGCCCGCTTCGTCGCCGTCGCGATGAAAGAGCCCGTGGGCACGCTGGGCATTGTTTGCCCGGATGAAAACCCGCTGCTCGGCTTCGTATCGCTGTTTGCCCCCGCCATGGCGATGGGCTGCCGCAGCGTTATCGTGCCGTCGGAAAAATACCCGCTGCTGGCGACCGACCTGTACCAGATTTTTGATACGTCGGACGTGCCCGCAGGCGCGATTAACATCGTGACCGGCCACCGTGCGGAGCTGACCAAAACGCTGGCAGAGCACGACGACGTCGATGCGCTGTGGTATTTCGGTTCCGACACCACGGGCAGCGCGCTTGTGGAAAAATCTTCGGTCGGCAACCTGAAGCGCACCTGGGTCAACAACGGCAAACGCCGCGACTGGTTCGACCGTGCGCAGGCTGAGGGCGAGGAATTCCTGCGCTACGCGACCGAGATTAAAAACGTCTGGGTTCCCTACGGCGAAGGCGAAGGCGGCGGTAAGGCTTACTAAGCCCCCCTTGCGCATCTCACAAGGCATAAAAAAAATCCCGCCATACTCCGGCGGGATTTTTTATTTCCTCATCGCCCTTCTTTAAGGCTTGGGGGAATCTTTTTTCTCTTTTTTCGGCGGGCTTTCGGGCAGGCGGCCCATTTCAGCCGCTTTTTTCAAAGCTTCAGGCATGGCCGGAAACTGCGCGACGATTTTTTCGACGGGCAACTGCGTCCCGTTCGGGTCAGCGCCCTTGGCGATAACGTTGGCAATCGGCTTTGCTTCCGCTTCGCTCAGGCCGAAACGGTATTCCGCGAAATCGGCACAGACCTTGCCAACCGCGCCGACGAAAGCCAGTTTTTGCGGCGATAGGTCGCCGCCGCTGAACTGTTCGTCATACAAACGCGCGCCCGCACGCAGCAGACCCACCAGAACACTGGCATCCGCCAGATGTTGTGCAAGGCGCATTTTGTCGCTGGTTTCAAAACGTGTGGGGTCGGCAATAACGTATTCCAGCATATTGCGCAGGGTTTTTTCTTTTTGCGTCTGCGAAAGGCTTTCGCTGGCAAGATAATCCGGCAGTTTTTGCAGTTTGGCCGACATGTCTTCAAGCTCGCCCGCGAAAACAGGCCAAGCCTTGTCTTTCGACAATTCTTCGACATCTATGGTTTTTACGGGGCGGCCGTTGACGATGTAATCGTAAATCGCTTCCCAGCTGTCCAGCACCGGCTTTTTGGCCGCTTCGTTGTGGAATACCTTATCAAGGCTCTCGCGCGTCATGAAAACTTCGCGCGCAATTGGCTCTGCCGTATCGACGGTGAAGTTTTCCCCCTCGCCGTCAAAATGCTGGCCAAAGTTATTGGCAAATTTGCGGTAGGTCGCACGCGACTGCGGCAGCGCGATGAAATCTTTTTCGCGGCAGCTTTCTTCGAAACGCTGCATATAGTGAATGACTTCGGACGGGTCATCCGCAATCTGGCGGCGGCTTAGTTCGTAATATTCATCACCGTGTTTCAGGTCGCGCGAAACAAGCGTCATGCGCCAGTAATCATCATCCGGACTGTCTTTGACGGCAGCCAGATAATAACGGCGGTTGCGGTAATCGGAATCGGCATATTCCTGCGACATCACCCAGTTGGCGCTGTCCTCAGGCTCTTCGCGGTATTGCGGGGGCACCAGACGCGGCTTGGCCAGCCACTCCTGCGGCTTGCCGCTTACCCATTCAAAAAAACGTCTCAGCATATCCGTTAACCCCTTTCAGGAATCAGGGGTTCGGGCCTTGCGACGATTTCTTGGCGGGTTTTTCCTGCTGGGAACGCAGATTGCCTTCGTTATAGGCATCGCTGACCGGCGGCTTAACCTCGGCAGGCATGACTTTCACCTGCGTCGCACCGGCACGGCGCTGCTGGACTTTTTCCATGACTTTGCCGCGCGACGTGTAATAGCGCGTCAGGAAGCCGGGAATCCAGCCGGGGATTTGCTCTTTGTTCGGGCTGACAACCCATGCCTTCAGCTTGTCCATCTGCTCTTGCGAACCGCCGAGGTCATAAAACTTGCGCTGCGCCTGTTCGACCGAACGTACGATGTCTGTCACCATGTTGCCATCGGCGTTGGACGGCGAGAGAACATCGCTCATCAGCTTGCTGCGGTTTTTGGATGCGTTGACAAGGTTGAAGTACAGCTCCATCTCGGCCGAGAATTTCTGGAACGGCTCGACATAAACGCCAAGCGCTTCGGCTTCTTCCAGTTTTTCGTTCATCTCCGGAATAATCGCGGACAGCGCCTTTTTAGCCGCCGTATCTTCCTTGAGCGTCGGCAGTGCGTTGCGCGCCTGTTCGAGGATTTTCTTTTTATCCGCAGCATTCAAACCTTCGATACGGTCAAAGCCGTCATCCTTACCCGCGGCGACCTGCGCAGCCAGATAAGCGGCACCGACTTGCACGGCGAACTGGTCCATGACGATAAGAACTTTACCGATGTTCAGCAGCTGGTCGAGCGATGCATTTTTGTCAGCGTGGGAGCTGAAAATATCCGACAGAATGCCGCCTTCGATTTTCGCTTTCACCTGCGGCACTTCGCGCGCGCCGTCAACGGCCAGAATGGATTTGTTAACTTCGCTGCGCTCGAACGTGCCGTCGGTGAAAATCTTGCCTTCGATACGGCGGTACGGTTCGTTGTTCTGGTTGAACGCGATACCTTCGATATTCGCAACGCCTTTGTAGTGTTCGAGGTCGTGGTAATGCGCCTTAATCTCTGGATATTGTTCAGCCGGATATTTGTCATCGAAATCTTCGATGGCGCGCATGCTCAGGTTGCTGGCGACGAAATCGGCG
>DDBY01000111.1 GCA_002334985.1 Micavibrio sp. UBA2020 | reverse complement strand
GAGCGTGAACTGTCCAACCTTGCGCGCAAGGCTATCAAGGAAATCATGCTCGGCAAGAAGGAAGATATTTCCATCACGCCGAAGAACATCGAAAAATATGCGGGCGTGCCGCGCTACCGCTACGGTCAGGCCGAAGAGCAGGACCGCATCGGTTGCGTGACCGGCCTTGCGTGGACGGAAGTTGGCGGCGATTTGCTGCAAATCGAATCCGTCACCTTCCCGGGCGGCAAGGGCAAGGTCAGCATGACCGGCAAACTGGGCGATGTGATGAAAGAGTCCATTCAGGTCGCCGAAATGCTGATTAAATCCCGCGCCAACCAGCTGGGCATCAGCATGGCGACGCTGGATAACCTTGGCGTGCACGTTCACGTTCCCGAAGGCGCAACGCCCAAGGACGGCCCTTCGGCGGGTATTGCGATGGTGACGTCCATCGTGTCGTGCCTGACGGGTATTGCCGTGCGCAAAGACGTGGCGATGACGGGCGAAGTTGACTTGCTCGGACAGGTGCTGCCGATTGGCGGGCTGAAGGAAAAACTGCTGGCGGCGCTGCGTGGCGGCATCACCAAAGTGCTTATTCCGAAAGAGAACGTCAAAGACCTCGCGGAGATTCCGGACAACGTCAAAAAAGGCCTCGAGATTGTGCCCATGACGGTGATTACCGAAGTTCTTTCGCACGCCCTTGTCAGAATGCCTGAGCCGGTGGAAGAAAAACCCGCCGATGCTGCAGCTGCAAAAACGAGCGAAAACAAAGGAAAAGACGTCATTCACCACTAAACGTGATGAAACACGCGGGGGCATTGCGCATAATACGCGCAATGCCCCCGCGGCCGTTTTGGGTTGCAATCGCGCGTATATCGTCGCAGGATAATCCCATCACGCAAGAGATACGGCAATATCAGGGCATCCGCCCTGCAGCGCTTTATCTGCAAACTTGCGGATATGTTGAAACAACAGATGAAGGGAGACTTCCCGTGAACAAGAACGAGCTCATCGACTACATCGCCACCAAAAAAGGCGACCTGTCCAAAACCGCCATCGCGGAAATCCTCGATCTTGCCTTTGAAGGCATCGAAGGCGCACTGAAAGACGGCGGCGAAGTCCGCTTCGTCGGCTTCGGCACGTTTAAAGTCTCCCGCCGCGAGGCCTCCACGGGCCGCAACCCGCGCACGGGCGAGACCATTCAAATCGAAGCCGCGAACCGCGTGAAATTCACGCCCGGCAAAGAGCTGAAAGAAGCCGTCAACGGCTAAGGCCTGAGGCGGGGTTTTCTCCGCTTTATCAAGCCCAAACAAAAGCCCGGCCCGCGTGTGCGGCCGGGTTTTTTGTATGCGGCGGGCAGGGGGGATTAGCGGTTGTTAACCCGTTTTTGGTATAATCCGGTTGTATCCCATGAAAGGACGCGGATGACGGCATCGGACGGCCTGACATTCCATGCGAACGCAGAGGCGGCCGGCATTCCGCTGCGCGATGCCTTGATTGGCATTTACGCGGCCTATTACATCGGTGCGCAAGGAAGCGAAGTTAAAGACCACCTGAATTACAATTTCAACCTGCGCGCCAAAAACAGCTTCAACATGGGCGCGGCGATGGAACATGCCTTTGGCCGGCCTGACAGCCCGTGGGTGGTGATTGACAGCCTCTCCGACAAGCGGCGCGATGCGGGTAATACGGACAAGCCGCTGCATGGCGCGCATTTCATCGCGCTGTATCACAAAGACAGCAAGCGCGTGATGATTGCTATGCCGGGGCTCGAAAGCGATGACAACATCGGCGATACGTTTATGGATTTGCAGCAGATGGCGCTGGGCGGCATGCGCGGGCAATCCGCGGCGCTTTACGCCTACGCAAAACAGGTAGAAAGCAAAATCGCGGGTGGCGATTTCAAGGGCGCGGACGGTGCGCCGCTTGATGTGCAAGGCAAGCCGGTTATCGGCGCGCATTCCATGGGCTGTACGGCGGCACAGATGATGGCGCTTGACGGATATAAAACGGTATTGGTGGAGCCGCGCCCCGTGCATGGCGGGCTTATCCGCCGCCTGTCGCGGAATTTCGAACATATCACAGGCACGCATGTGGAGGCGCACGACGTCGTGGCGCGGCTGGATGCCTCCGCCGTCAATATCCGCAGCAAACATGCGAATATCTGGAACAGCCTGATTTTGCCGTGGATACGCCAGCGCGATGTCGGCGAGAACTATGCCTATGGCGTCGCGGGGCAGGCGGTCACACCCGCCGACCGCGGCATCGGTACGCTGCACCGCGTTGAAATGTCCGTGCCGTCGCTGAACGGCAATAGCGAGGCGAAGGCGTTCGAAGCCAATACGGTGATAGAGCGCGTGGCAGGCCACCGCCCGCTGCTGTCCGACATTCTTAACAAACCCAAAAGGTAAATCGCAGAAACAAAAAAGCCGGCACGCATGCGGCCGGCTTTTTGTGTTCACGACGCGTGTGGAAATTATCCGCCAAATGCGCGCTTGCCAGGCTTGATGGGGTAATCGACAGTGGCGCAGGTCATGTTCGCGACGTTGTCGGGGTTGATGCGTTTTTTCTGCTGCGTCACCATGTCGGTGAATTCCCATTGCTTGCCGTCGAAAATTTTGCGCACGACAACCGCTTCGCCAGTGCTGATGGTATGCACGGCCTTCGCCTCTGTATCGACGCAGAGCATGACCTGCGCATCTTCCGGCGCGGCCATGGGGGTTTTGAATTCCTTGTCCTTGAGGCCATAGACGGCGGCGGCGCCAAAAGCGGCGGAAAGGGTGAGGGCGGCAATCGCGGCAACGGTCTTTTTCATCGGGTTCCTGCTGGTTTTAAATCGGGTGATGGGGGCATCTTATAAAGATTTTATTTTATGTCAAAATATTTTTGACGATATAGACAGCTAAATGCCCGTTTTTAAATGAAAATTCAACAATAAAGCCCTGCGGCGGCAGGGCTTGGGGCTTAAAAAGCGCTATAAATCCGGCTTGACAGTATTTCGGCAATTTTATATCCCTATGGCCTGTCCGATTACGGACGGGCGCTTAGCTCAGTTGGTAGAGCACCTCGTTTACACCGAGGGTGTCGGGGGTTCGAGTCCCTCAGCGCCCACCATCTTTTCCCGACATCGCAGTTTTACAAAGAGGGGCACGAAGCCCCCGCTAAATTTATATTTAGCGCGGCAGAGCCGCGCGTGGTTCGAGTCCCTCAGCGCCCACCATCTTTTCCCGACATCGCCGTTTTACAAAGAGGGGCACGAAGCCCCCGCTGAATTTATATTTAGCGCGGCAGAGCCGCGCGTGGTTCGAGTTCCTCAGCGCCCACCATCTTTTCCCAACATCGCAGCTTTACAAAGAGGGGCACGAAGCCCCCGCTGAGTTTATATTTAGCGCGGCAGAGCCGCGCGTGGTTCGAGTGACAGCTCTGCGCTTTGTATTGTTACCTTGTAACGGCTGCGGCGTTATAGTGTAACGAAAACGCCAATAAAACGTCAGTTTCAACGGCGAAAATGCTCGAAACGCTTTGCCTAGGCGTGTGCTGCGGGGATATGCTCTTTGCATGACAGCACATCATCATACACATGACGAAAATGAACACGGGCATACGCATGAGCATGGCAGCGGTTGCAGCCATCATCATCACGCGCATGGCCACGCGCATCATCATGGCCACCATCACGGTCATGGTCATCACGGCCATCATCACCATGTGCCCAAGAATTTCGACCGCCGCTTTGCGATTGGCGCGGGCATCAATATGCTGTTTGTGGTGCTGGAGCTTACTTTCGGCTTCATTTCGAATTCGCTGGCACTGATTGCGGATGCTATTCACAATTTTTCCGATGTGGTCGGGCTTTTGCTGGCGTGGGGCGGGGCGTGGCTGGCGCGATTGCTGCCAACGGCGCGGCGCACTTACGGCTTTCGCAGCGCGACTATTCTGGCCGCGCTGACCAATGCGGCGCTTTTGTTTGTTGTCGTCGGCGCGATTGTGATTGAAGCGGTGCACCGCTTCATGAAGCCGGCAGAGATGGCCAGCATGACGGTGGTTTGGGTTGCGCTTGCGGGGATTTTCATCAACGGCGCAACCGCGATGCTGTTCTGGCACGGTCAAAAAGACGACATCAATATCCGCGGCGCATTTCTGCACATGGCGGCGGATGCCGCGGTGTCGCTGGGTGTTGTGATTGCGGCCTTGGTGATTATGGGGACGGGTTGGTTCTGGGTTGACCCTGTTATCAGTTTGCTGATTGCGGCCGTTATTCTTTGGAGCACATGGGGATTGGCGCGGGAATCGCTGCACCTGTCGCTGGCGGGCGTACCGCCGCAGATTGACCATGCCGCGGTCAAGGCATGGCTCGCAGGGCTGCCGGGAGTAACGGAGGTGCATGATTTGCATATTTGGGCGCTCAGCACGACGGAAAACGCCCTGACGGTTCACCTGCTGCGTCCTGATGCTGTGGCGGACGACGGCTTTTTGCAAATGGTCGCGGCGGAACTGCAAACGCGCTTTCAGATTCACCATCCGACGATTCAGATTGAAATCGGCAATGCAAAAGAGGGTTGCAAACTGGCGCCCGCGGATGTCGTTTAAACTGTATTTTTGATTTTATTGAATAAAATCATTCATATAACACTCTAAACCCTGCGCATAAGAAAAACGGTTTATGTCGATTTATTCCGTTGACACAGCCCATAAAAAACGTCATTAAATACGTCCTGACTGCAAGAGAATTGCGGGTGTAGCTCAGTTGGTTAGAGCGCATGCCTGTCACGCATGAGGCCGCGGGTTCAAGTCCCGTCACTCGCGCCATTCTCTTCCCCGACCGGGGATTTCACACCGTCGTGACCGGTGTTCAAAATAATCCTGAAAAACCCTTTTTTTTCAAACATAAAAGAGCTAAAAGCTCTTTAACCCTGTCATGGACAGGCGTAATATTGTTTCGCCAGTGATTCCCGCCCGCAGCGGACGGTTCATATCACGGGTATGGCTCCGTCTTTAAGGGAAGCGCGCGACATGATTGCGACCAACATTCTCAGCGACTATTTGCCGATTGTCATCTTTCTGGGCATCGCCATGGGGCTTGCCATCGTGATGGTATTGGCATCGTTCCTCGTCGCGCGTCAAAATCCGGACAGTGAAAAGATTTCGCCGTATGAATGCGGCTTCGAGCCCTTCGGCGATGCGCGCAGCAAGTTCGACGTGCGTTTTTATCTGGTCGCCATTTTGTTCATCATCTTCGACCTTGAAATCGCCTTCCTGTTTCCGTGGGCGATTACGCTGGGTGAAATCGGCGTGTACGGTTTCTGGTCGATGATGCTTTTCCTCGGCGTTTTGACTGTGGGCTTTATTTACGAGTGGCGCAAAGGCGCCCTCGATTGGGAGTAATCGCATGGACACCAACATGAAAATCGGCCAGCCCATTCCGCCGGGTGCCGCGCAAAACGCGCTTATCACCGCCGCGACGGAAGAGTTGCAGACAAAGGGCTTTATCGTATCGCAGGTCGATAACCTGCTCGATTGGGCGCGCACGGGTTCGCTCTGGCCCATGACCTTTGGTCTGGCGTGCTGCGCGGTTGAAATGATTCACAGCTACATGTCGCGCTATGACCTTGACCGTTTCGGCGTTATCCCGCGCCCGAGCCCGCGCCAGTCCGACGTGATGATTGTCGCAGGGACGCTGACCAACAAAATGGCGCCCGCGCTGCGCAAGGTTTACGACCAGATGGCAGAGCCGCGCTGGGTGATTTCCATGGGTTCCTGCGCCAACGGGGGCGGGTACTATCACTATTCCTATTCCGTCGTGCGCGGTTGCGACCGCGTGGTGCCGGTTGACATCTATGTGCCGGGCTGCCCGCCGACCGCAGAGGCGCTGGTGTACGGTATCCTGCAGCTCCAGAAAAAAATCCAGCGCGAAGGCTCGCGCCTTGTGAGGTAACAGACATGTCTGTCGAAAACGTCGAAGGTCTTGGGGATTATATCGAGGCGGCGATGACGCCCGCCATCCTCAAAAAAGAAATGATACGCGGGGAGCTGATTTTCACCGTGCGCCGCGAAAGCCTGCGCCGCTTTGTGACGTTCCTTGTCAACGACGCCAACTGCGATTTCCGCCAGTTGATGGACGTTTGCGGCGTGGATTACCCCGAACGCGACGAGCGTTTCGAGGTGGTTTATAACCTGCTCAGCCTGAAACACAATTTCCGCATCCGCGTCAAAGTCACGACGGACGAGGAAACGCCGGTTGATTCCGTTTGCGGCATCTTCAGCGGCGCGAACTGGTTTGAACGCGAAGTGTGGGATATGTACGGTATCCGCTTCAACGACCACCCCGACATGCGCCGCATCCTCACCGATTACGGTTTTGAAGGTCACCCGCTGCGCAAAGACTTCCCGCTGACGGGTTTTGTAGAAGTGCGCTATGACGAAACGCAAAAACGCGTGGTGTACGAGCCTGTGAAGCTGACGCAGGAATTCCGCAATTTCGATTTCACCAGCCCGTGGGAAGGCATGACGACCATGCAGCTGCCGGGTGACGAAAAAGCCGTGAAGCAAAAAGTCGGCGCGGATTTGAAACCGCTTGAGGAGAAAAAGGCATGAGCGCAGAGGACATGGATATCGCCCCGCGCGAGAAGATTAAGCCCTATACCATCAACTTCGGCCCGCAGCACCCTGCGGCGCACGGTGTTTTGCGCCTCATCCTTGAAATGGACGGCGAGGTGGT
>DDBY01000020.1 GCA_002334985.1 Micavibrio sp. UBA2020 | reverse complement strand
CTATCGCCGCAAAAAGAAATTCGAAAGCCAGTACGACCCCGAACCGCATATCATGGCGTCTTCTGTCGAAGCCGCGCAGGAAACGACGGTTGACCTCGGGCTGGTACGTCAGGCCATGCAACGCCTGAGCAAGGAACACCGCGAGATGCTCATCCTCGTTTGCATCAAAGGCATGCGTTATGAGGAAGTATCGGAATTCCTGCAAATTCCCGTCGGCACGGTCCGCTCCCGCCTGTCGCGCGCCCGCTCTGCGCTTCAGCAGCTGATGGACCATCCGTTTGCCGACGAAACCGTCGCCATGCCGGCGCAGGCGCCGCTGGGCCGTATCCAGCACGTCCGCAACGCGATAATGAATGCAGCATAAAGTGCTGCGATGAATGCAGCATAAAGTGCTGCGATGAATGCAGCATAAAACGCTGTGATGATTACTGCATAAGCAGACCTGATTTTATCACCAAGCCCTTACTTACCACTCTCACCACAGACCATCCCTCAGCAACGCCCGGCATCCCCCTGCCGGGCGTTGTTACATTTACGCCGCTAAAAGATTGCCGTCATACCGGCGAAGGCCGGTATGACAAGACGCTCACTATAAAAGTGATAATTGCCAATTAAAATCACGCCACGCGTTTTTTGGCGTCGAGGTATTCGGCGATTTTGGCTTTGAGGTCCAACTCGACAATCGGCTTGGGCAGGTATGAATCCATCCCCGCCTCGATGCACTTTTCCTTGTCGCCCACCAGCGCATGCGCCGTCATGCCGATGATGGGCGTGCGCGGCAGGGATTTTTCCTGCTCCATGCGACGGATTTGCGCGGTGGCGGTAAAGCCGTCCATTTCCGGCATCTGCACGTCCATCAAAATGACGTCGTAGGCGCGCTGCTTCCACATGTTAAGCGCCTCAAGCCCCGTGCGCGCGACATCATAAGGGCAGCCGATATTGTCGAGCAGGAAGCTGAGCAGCACCACGTTGCCCTCGTAATCCTCGACCAGCAGAATACGCTTTTGCGCCTTCACGCCCTGCTCGCGGATGGTTTCGCTCAGGCTGTGGCTGAGGCTCTGGTCGCTTTCGACCTCGGCGATTTCTTCTTCCTGCCGCACAGGCAGCATGAGGGTGAAGGTGGAGCCTTTGCCAATCGCGCTTTCCACCGTGATATTGCCGCCCATCAGGCGTGCCAGACGCTGGGAAATCGGCAGACCGAGGCCCGTACCGCCATATTTGCGCGACACGGATGAATCCGCCTGTTTAAAACGCTCGAAAATCATATCGAAATGTTTTGAATCGATGCCGATGCCCGTATCGCGCACGTCGATGCGCAAATACGGCTCGCCGTTTTTCAAGGTGCGCGTGGCGGTAATATCGACGCTGCCCTTGTCGGTGAATTTAACGGCATTGCCGACAAGATTAATAAGGATTTGCCGCAAACGCGCGCGGTCGCCCATAATACGCTGGCGGCGCACGTCGTCGTAGTCAAAGCGGAAATCGATACCCTTTTCCTGCGCCTTGACGGAAACGATGCTGATGACCTGTTCGAACAGATTTTGCAGACTGAAGGGACTTTCTTCCAGCTCCAGCTCCCCGCTTTCGATTTTGGAGAAGTCGAGGATGTCGCTCACCAGCTCTTTCAGCGATTGCGTGCTGGAATTCAGCGTGCGCACCAGCTGCTGCTGTTTGGGGTCGAGGTTGCCTTGGTACTTTTCGAAAATCTCCGCAATGCCGCTGATGGCCGTCAAGGGCGTGCGGATTTCGTGGCTCATGTGCGCAAGGAAATCGGTTTTGGCGCGGCTGGCTTTCTCCGCCGTTTCCTTCGCCTTTTGCAACTTTTCCTCGTATGCCTTGATATGGCTGATGTCGGTATGCGCGCCGACCATGCGGTAAGGACGCCCCTTGTCATCGTAAAGCGCCTTCCCGCGCGCGTTAATCCAGACCCAGCGGCCAGATTTGTGGCGCATGCGGAAGATAATCAGATAATCCGGCAGCTCGCCGCTCAGATAACGCTCCAGATGGCTGAGCACCCGCTCGCGGTCTTCGGGGTGCAGGATGTCGCGGAAGGCCTGCATGGTCTGCGCAAATTTGTCTTTTTCATACCCCAGCATCGCCCAGAACTGGGACGAATAATCGGCGGTTTCCTTGTCGAGGTTCCACTCGAAAATACCGTCGTTGGAGCCTTCGATGGCAAGGCGGAACATTTCCTCCGCCCCGCTGCTGTCCAGCGGCGCCGCCGCGCTTGGCTGCGGCTGGCGCGACAGGTAAACAACGCCCACCAGAAAGACCAGCGCAATGCCGGCCGCCCCCGCCGCCACCGACATGCGGTAAAAACGGCGCTGCTGTTCCAGCGTTTCGCTGCGGCGTTTCAGCGTTAATTGCTCGTCCGCGATAATCTCGCCGCTCACACGCGCGAAGTTTTCGCGCGGCGCCTCGATGGTATCCATTGCCGGCATCGGGCGCGGGGGCGGCGGTGGCGGCAGGTTGTAAACCGGTTTTACTTCTTCTTTCGGTTTATCGGCGGCGGCTTGGCGGGTATTTTTCGCGCCCTTGTTCGCGCTTGCGTCCGCCTTTTTGCCCGCATCGTCCGGCGCGGTTTGCTGGCCGGCCTGCTGCGCGGCCTGCGCACGCTCGGCGCGCGATACCAGCGCCATTTCGTCCAGCCGCTCCGTCAGCAAAAGGAAGTGGTGCTGAAGTTCGTTCAAACGACTGACCTGCGCCGTATTCTGGCGCATCAGCGCGTTCAAATCGGCGATGCGGTTGCTGACCTGCCCTTTGTTGAAATCATAGGCGGCGTTGAAACGCTCCTCCCCGCTCAGGACATAGGCCTGCTGCTGCGCGGTCATGCGCTCCACCAGCACGGCCAGTTCCTGATTGCGCACGATGACGGTATGGCTTTGCTCTATGCCGTCCATGCCGCGGTTGATGGACTGCGTACCCTTGTAGAAAAACGCGCCCAAAAGCCCCAAGGCCGCGACCAGCAGCAAAGAGAAAATAATCGTGGCGCCGTATTGCCTGAAAAAAGTCACGTCATCATCCGCACGGTTGGAAAGGCGTATTGCCTGATAGCTTGCCTGATGGCTTACCTGATTCCGGCCATTTTAACGACTTTGGGCGCGGGTTTGGCAAAAAACCCGCGCCCATTTGTCATAGGCTGCAAAAACGGCTTTAGACCGGCGGCGCCCTGCCCCTGAGCGCGTGCATGACCATGGCCACCACAAACAGCAGCAGGAACACAATGACCAGAATACGGGCAATATCCACCGACAGGGCGGCAATCCCGCCAAAACCCAGCACACCGGCGATAACGGCCAAAATGAGGAATCCAAGGGCGGCTCTTAACATCTCGCACCTCCTTTTTTGGTTGTCAGTCACCAAACCAACGCCCCAGCCCCCCAAAGGTTCAGCGGAACTTTGTGCCATATCATGGCGTTAGCTAGGTAAGGCTGGGAAAAAACCCAATAAATACAACAACAAGGCCGCAAGATGCGCGAAGCAAGGATTACAGCACAGGATATAGAGGCACTGGTCGATGACCAGCTCGACCCCGATAACGCCGCCCGTATCCGCGCCGCCCTGAACCGCCAGCCCCACCTGCACCTGCATTACCAGCGCCTGATGACCCAGAAACAGCTCCTGCGCCGCTGGTGGGCGAGCCTGCCCCATATCGACAACCGCTTCTAATCTTTCGATTAACATAAGATTAAGCCTTTTTCGCTAGGATATGGCTATCCTTGCGCATACAAGCCTGTGCGGCGGCGGAATTTTTAAACGGCTGTTTCGGATACGTTTTTTGTTTCGAAACCCCCGCAAGCGCGCTAGGCATAGGAAATACGTTTTCTGTTTTTACTTTTATTTTGGCGAAGGGCGGCGCGCGTCACATGAATTACAAAGAGCTCATCGAAAAATCTGCCGCCAGCATCGCCGCGCAGGATGACGGTTTCTTCAAAAACACTTTCCGCCGCGACGAGCTTGTGAACAGTGCGATTGATACCGTGCGCAAATTCGACAGCGACATGAAAAGCTTGAAAGAAGACGCGGGCGTTTTATTCGGCTCCGTCTCTGCCGCTGGCGGCGATGATAACGGCGCGAAGGTCGCCGCGCTGTTTGACAAATGGCGCGACAATCCGCCCAGCACCGCCGCCATCATCTGCGCCGCCGCGCAGCATTTCGACATTCCCGCCGACAACCGCCAGCTGAAGGCCGCCGTGATGGCCGGCCTCGCCGCCGAAGTCGATAACGACAACCCCTATCACAGCAACCATCATTTCCGCGAAGTTACAGCCAGCATCGCGCGGCTTTGCAATACCCACAACGAACTGGCTGCCAGCGGCAAAGCCGGCGCCGTGTTGCTGGAGGCAGACGACCTTGGCAAATGCCTGCTGGCCGCGGCGGGGCATGACCTGATGCACGACGGCAAAACCAATTCGCTGACCGGCCCCGAAAGCCATCAGCAATACCGCCTCGAAAACAAGGCGATTTCGGCGATTGAACCGTTTATGCAGCTGGCGGGCATGAATGTCCGCGACCAGGAAGACGTGCGCGTGATGATACGCATCACCGACATCAGCGCGCCGCAGGGCGGCAAAAGCCCGCACAGCCTTTTGAAAACCGCCGCGCAAGGCAACGCAGCCGCGCTGCCTGCGGAGCTGGCCGATATGGCGCGCAGCCCCGCGCTGCTGGCCATGTGCACACTGATGAGCGATGCCGACCTCGGCCCCTCCACCGGTACCGATTTTACCTACAGCCGCAAAATGACCACGCTGCTTAGTCAGGAAAATCCGGCACTCGCCAACAGCAACAAAACCCTCGCGGGTTTTCTGCAATTCGTCGTGGGCGGCGAGCTGACGTCGGATGCCGGCAAGGCCACATCCGGCAAAGCCCTGAGCAGCATCATGCAAGAAGCGCAAAAGCCCGACGGCAATGCCCCCGCACCTGCCGTGCCCGCGCAAAAGCAAAGCGCCAAAGCCGCCGCGCCCTGAGCTTTTCAAAGCTTTTTGTTTTTTTTGCGACGCAGCAAAATGCTGCGCCGCGTCAGCGTTTTTTAAACCACCCCGTCTGGCTATGCCGTTTTGCCTGTGATAGGTTTTGATATCCGTTTACCAACGCTATCAAATCCCGCAGGGACGCAGACGATGACAAGCCCCCACGGCAACATCGAAAAAGGCCACGCAGATAAACTCGGTGCGCATCACGACGGCCACGGCGTCAATTTCGCCGTGCAATCGCGCCATGCGGAAAAAATCGAAATTTGCCTTTTCAGCGATGATGGTAAAACCGAAACCGCCCGCATACCCCTGCCCGCCCGCACGGGCGATGTGCATCATGGCTATATTCCGGGCCTGAAGGCTGGGCAGGTTTATGGCCTGCGCGCGCACGGGCCGGACGATGCCGCAAACGGCCACCGTTTCAATCCGCAAAAATTGCTGCTCGACCCTTATGCCGAGGAACTCGTCGGCAACGTCAAATGGGATAACGCGATGACGGAGGCGGCCGCAGACAGCGCGCCATCGATGCTCAAGGCGCGCGTGCCCGCCGCACTGGACGCCCCTGCAACGGCGCATCCCGCCACACCAAAAAACAAAACCGTTGTCATGGAAATGCACCCCAAGGGCATGACCATGCTGGACGATACCCTGCCGCCGGAGCTGCGCGGCACTTATGCAGGTCTTGCCGCGCCCGAAACGATTGCCTATCTCAAAAAATTCAATATCACGGCGGTTGAGCTGCTGCCAGTCGCCGCGAAGCTGGCGGACGAGCGGCTGGAAAACCTCGGCCTTGCGAATTACTGGGGCTATGACACCGTCGCCCCCTTCGCACCGGAGCCGTCATACGCCCGCGACCCGCAAAACGTGCGCGGCGAATTCAGGGATATGGTCGATAGCCTGCACCGCGCGGGTATCGAGGTTATTCTCGACGTTGTATTCAACCACACGGCCGAAGGCCCTGCGCACGCGCCCGCACTCTCGCTGCGCGGGCTCGATAACGCCAGCTATTACAAATCACAGGCCGCCGACAGCGGGAAATACGTTGATGAAACGGGCTGCGGCAATACGCTCGACCTTGCCGATGCTGGCACGCGGCGCATGGTGCTCGATTGCCTGCGCCACTGGGTGCAAACGTATGGGGTGGACGGCTTCCGTTTTGACCTTGCCCCTGTTCTAGGTCGCGAGCCTTATGCCTTCACCTCCGAAGCCGCTTTTTTCAAAGAAGTCGCTGCAGACCCCGTTCTATCCAAAATCAAACTGATTGCGGAGCCGTGGGACATCGGTGCAGGCGGATACCAGCTCGGCAACTTCCCCGCAGGCTGGCAGGAATGGAACGACAAGTTCCGCGACGATGTGCGCAAATTCTGGCGCGGCGACGACGATGCGGCTGCCGCGCTGGCCACACGCCTTGCAGCCTCCGCCCCGCAGTTCGACAAAAGCGGGCGCAAGCCGCAGGATACCGTCAACATGGTGACCTGCCATGACGGATTTCCGCTGCATGATGTTGTTTCCTACAATACCAAACACAACGAAGCCAACGGCGAAAACAACCGCGACGGCAACGACAACAACAACAGCTTCAACCACGGAAACGAAGGCGCGACAGACGACGCCCATATCAAATCCGCGCGCGAAAAAACAAAACGCAATATGCTTTCCACCCTGTTCCTTGCGCAGGGCACGCCGATGATTTTGGCGGGCGACGAACACGGCAATAGCCAGCACGGCAACAACAATGCCTATTGTCAGGACAACCGCATCGGTTGGGTGGAAAAAGACGCCATCGGCGCGGACGGCAAAGATTTAGAGGACTTTACCGAAAAGCTTGCCGCCCTGCGCGCCGCGCACCCCGCATTGTCTGCCGAAGAATTTCTGCACGGTACAGCGGGCAGCGACGGGCGCAAAGACCTGACATGGCTGGACGCCGCGGGACAGGAAATCAAGCATCACGCATGGCACGGCGCGCAAACCGTCGCCATGTTGCTCGACGAAGATAAAATCGAAAACCCGGCAGGCAAAGATGGCGGCCGCCGCCTGATGGCCGTTTTCAACCGCAGCGCTGCGCCCGTTGATATGCCGCTGCCGTCTGCGCAAAATGCTGGTACATGGCAACGCGTGCTCGATACCGACGCGCCGAAAGACGTGCCGCAAAACCATCAGGATGGTGAAAAACTGCGCATCGCCCCGCGCTCCGTCGCGGTATTCGTGCGCAAACCCTGATTAATCAATAATCTTTTTTCCAGTTGATGCCGACGCTGTTGTCGTTGTCGCTGCCGACGCGCGTTTCCAGCTGCAAATTCGGTTTCAATTCGATTTGCAATTTGACGCCGCTGCCTTCGGTATTCACCCCTTGGTCAACCGACATATAAACACCGTCCGACAAATATTTGCCGACCGATACGCTGGTCGCACCCGTTTTATCGTCACGGTTGAGGCTGAACATATCGATGCCCGCTTTTTTGCGCAGCTGGCTGATGGGGTCCATGGCGCCGCCGCCCAGTTTTCCCGACATCACGCCGATAATCT
The DNA here is from genome assembly GCA_002334985.1 of Micavibrio sp. UBA2020. Lineage (GTDB taxonomy): Bacteria > Pseudomonadota > Alphaproteobacteria > Micavibrionales > UBA2020 > UBA2020. Next base: position 5,091 of record DDBY01000020.1, on the reverse strand, counting down.
GCGCGATGCGCACCATTTCCATCGGCGTCAGCTCCGTCACCGACTTGTCGAAGAAAACACGCGACAGAATTTCATCCTGCGGCAACGCAGGGTTTGACGTCAACGCGACTTCGGGCGCCATCGCCGTGCCGCTGACAGCCACATTCGCCGTCACCTGTTTACCCTTGATGCTGCCTTTAATATCCAAATCCGGATTATCGAGGTTGCCCGCGCTGAAATCGATAAGTCCGCTGTCAAACGTCATGCGCGCATCGAAAAATTGATACCGTCCGCGTATCAGTTTCAGATGGCCATCGACCTGCGGCTCCGCCGCGTCGCCGCGCACATGCGCCTTGGCCGACCATTCGGAATCCAGCCCCTGCCCGCGCACGAAAATTGCCCGCGGCGCATCGGCGCGGATGTCGAGACGTATGGGATAAGCCCCCTGCGGCAAGGCCGCCTGACGTTTGGCGCGGCGCAGATGCGGCGGTACGTTAACCTCGACAATATTCAGCATGCTCGCGGCGCTACCGCTGCCGAACCCCGCCAGATATATTTCCGCCTTGTTGATGGTGATATCGCCATCGATAGCCATAAAGGCCGCATCGCCCGTACCCTTCAGCCCGCCGCTCGCCTGCACCTGCGCATTTTGCAGCCCCAGCACCTGCGCCTTGTCCAGCGTCATATCAAAACCGAACGATGGCCGCGCCGGATTCCGCAGTGAAATCTCCGCATGGCCGCCTAGCGTGCCGCGCCCCGCCGTGCGCGCGGAAATACCGCTGATGCGAATGTCGGAACGCGTGGCCGCAATATCTGCCCGAAGTGCGCTCAGCTTCACCCCCGCCGCCAGATTTTCGTAGGAAGCATCCCGCACCGTGCCGTTGCCATCCACAACCGGCTGGCGCAGCGAGCCGCCGACATCTGCCGTCAGCTGCGCGCGCCCCGCAAGCCTGTGGTCGTCCAGCCCCAAAAGCAGAGTCATGCTGCGCAAATCAAGCGCCGTTGAAAAACGGCCTGCTATTTTTTCATCCAACGACAATACAGGGGGCGAAAGCTGCAACGGCAGTGTCACATATCCCGTCACCGCAACTTTTTGCGGCCCTTTCAGGTCGGCCTCCACCCGCAAGCTGCGGTTATCCTGCAGCCGCAGCAGAAAATTGCCCGACAGTTCACGGCCGAGCCTGAGCTGCGCCGTCCCCTGCCAGTCGCGGTAAGGCCCCTTGCCCTGCAGCGCGAAATCGACATCATAGCCCGCGGGCAATCCCATCAGACGCGTGACCACGCCCCCCGCCGCATCGCGCAGCGCGGCATCGGCTATCAGGTTGTCGTCTTCGTCCACACGCAGGCGCACATGTGCATGTGTGGTTTCAGACGCCTGCCGCCCTGCCGCTGCCCCCAGCAGAATATCAATATCGTTTTCCGCCAGCCGCGGGGAGAGGACGATGCTGCTTTTCAGACTGAAAAACTGTTCCTGCCCGTACACCGCTTCGCCAACATGTATTTCGCCGATGTTGAACGATTTCAGCTCGGCCGCAATTTGCGGCCAGTCGGCGGGGTTTTCGTTTGCCGCCGCTGATGCTCCCCCTTCCGGCATCTCCGGCAGGCGCACCAGATACACCCGCGCGATGTCGAGGCGCGACAGGGCGGGGCGCATCAGAATATATGTTTTGGGCAAGATGCCCAGTTCAAGCCCCTCGACCTGTAGAAACACGCCCTTGGCATCGGCAATCTTCAGCGACGGCACAAAAAGCCGCGTCAGCGAAATATCGCCGATGCTGACATCGACCTTCATATCCGGCGTGGATGCCGCGCGCGATGCCGTTTGCGACAGCCATGCGCGGCCGCCGTCCGTTTTCAAATACTGCATAAAACCGTAAAGACCCAGCAGCAGAACAGCCAGAACGGTTAAACCCCACGCCAGCCAATGGCGCAGCAGCAGCGTAGCGCCCAGCACACCGGCCCTTAACCAATGCCGCGCGGCTTTGGCCTTTTCTGCTGTTTGTTTCGCGCCCGACATTAAAACGCCTGCCCGAGGCTGAAATAAACCTGAAACGCGTCGTCTTTGTCACGGCCGTTGATGGGCACGGCGATGTCCGCCCGCAAGGGGCCGACGGCCGTGTAGTAACGCATGCCGATACCCGCCGCCCAGAGGAAACGCTCGTCCCCCTTCACGTCGAAATCTTCGGTCACGCGGCCGCCTTCGACGAAGGGCACGATGCCAATGGTGTCGGTGACGCGGAACCTGACTTCGCTGCCAACCTCGACCTGAAAGCGTCCCCCCGTCGGGTCGTCGTTGGCATCCAGCGGGCTAATCAGCTGATAGCCATAGCCGCGCACCGAACCGCCGCCGCCGGAATAAAGCCGCTTATCTGCCGGCACGCCCGCCGCGCCCTCGCCGAAAATCGCGCCGAGTTTCACGCGGTTGGCGAAAACGATTTTTTCTTCGTTCAGGGGCAGATAGTGGCTGGCCGAAATATCGCCTATCACAAAAGTTTCCTGCGACTGGTTAATTGTCAAATAAGGCGTCATATTCACCGCCGCGCGGATGCCGCGCGCAGGGTCGAGCGTATCTGTCGTCGTGTCGTAGTTAACACCGAGCGGCAGGGACAACAGCCAGAAATCGCGCTCGTCCTGCCCTTTTTCTTTCACCTGACTGAATTCAAGCCCGCCGCCTGCGTTCACGGACAACGCATCGCTAAAGGCATGTGACACAGACGTCGCGGCGTTATATGAGGTTTTGTCGTAGGCATCGAGAAATTCCTGCCGATAGCCTGTATTCGCTTTCAGCGTCCGCTTGATAGTGCCGCCGAAATCCGGCTTGGTGAAAGCCGCACCGATGCCGTACCTGTCAAGACCCGCATCCGCCTCGGCGCGGATTTTTTCTGCCCCGCCCCAAAGGTTGCGGTGTTCCCAAAAAACTTTGCCTTCGATACTGCGGCTGGTGGAATAGGATACCCCGGCGCCAATCGTGCGCGGTTTGCGCTCGCTGACGGCAATCGTTGCCGGTACGCGGCGCGCGCCGTCTTTGGCTTCAAGCGCGATATCGACTGTGGAAAACAACCCCGTGCCCAGCATTTTCTTGCGCGTATCGACGACTTTGTCGAGGTTGAACACATCCCCTTCTTGCCAGCCGACGCGGCGGCGGATGAAATCTTCGCGCACCGCGTCATAGCCTGTGACATCCGCCGCGCCGAAAACGGCCTTCTGCCCGCTTTTCAGCGAAAGTGTCACGGCAGCACTTTGCGCCGCATGGTCAACGAGAACCTTGCGCTCCGCCACTTCCGGCAAAGGATACCCGCTGCGTTTAAGCGCCTCCAGCATCTCGCGCTCGCGCTCCAGTATTACCGCGGGCGTGGCGGCCTGCCCTTTTATCTTGCGCAGAATGCGGCGGGTATTGATACCCTCCGGCGCCGCTGTTTTGCGCCCCGCCCTGTTAAGCCACATAACGTCATACGACGACAGCGTGAAAGCAGGGCCGGTTTTAATATCCAGCGTGACGGTGTAAGGCTCCGCCGCGCCTTCGATTTTATAACGGATATCCGCGCCGTAATATCCCTGCCCAATCATGGTATCGCGCAGGCGCGTCACGTCATCCGCTGCACGGCGCGCCAGACCGTCGTGCGACAGCGGTTTATTTTTCTGAAACTGGAAAAGATAGGAATTGAGTTTCAGCTCTTTCACAACATCTTTTTTCGCATCGCCCGTAATGACGGGGGTATAGTCCACCTCTGCCCGCACCGTCGCGGCGGCCGTGAGAATCCCCGCGCACAAAAGCAGCGCAAGACTGCGCCCCGCAGCCTTTTTGCGTATAGAAGACAGAAATGGAGGCGCCGATTTTTCCATGCGGGTAACCTATCACAGGGCGCCGCGGATTTCCGCAAAAAACAGACGCCTAAAATCTTTGATTTTAAATGATTTAATCACTATTTTAGTTCCGGATAAAACAAGGGGGACGCCATGGCGTGGATATATCTTTTTTTCGCGGGTCTGTTTGAAATCGCCTGGGCTATCGGCCTTAAATACAGCGAAAGCTTTACGCGCCCCGTGCCCAGCATCATCACCGTCATCTGCCTTGCCATCAGTATGGTGCTGCTCGGCCTTGCCGTGCGCACCTTGCCGATTGGTACAGCCTACGCCATCTGGACAGGCATCGGTGCGGCAGGCGCAGTAGCCGCAGGCATTTTTCTGTTCCATGAACCCGCGACAGCGGCACGCATTTTTTTCGCCTCGCTGATTGTGGTCGGCATCGTCGGTCTCAAACTTTCTTCCCCTGCTACCTGATATCTGCATACCTTGGCATGCGCAAAAGCCGCACCGCTTGTCCAGCAACCCATAGTTGTATAAAATAAAAGATGCAGCGAAGGGAATCCCATGCCCGAAATTTTTGGCTATCTGCCTGCCGTATGCGGCTTGTTGCTGGCGCTTTTGATTGCGCTGGGATGGAAACTCCGGCGTCTTGCCCTGCTTTTAAACCGTCAGGCGGCGGAGCTGCGCGCGGCGCGCAAGCACGAAGCGCTCGGCACGCTGGCGGGCGGCATCGCGCATGATTTCAACAATATCCTCGGCGCCATTCTCGGTTTTGGCGTTTTGCTTGAAGAAGACCTGATGACCGCACCGGAACAGCAGGACATGGCAAAGCAAATCACCGCCGCCGCACGGCGCGGTCAGGGCATCGTCGCGCAGCTGATGCGTTATAGCCGCCGCGGCAATACGGATTCCCGCCAGCCCCTGATGCCTATATCGCTGCATGGCGTCATTGATGAAAATATCGCGCTTCTGGCACCCTGCATCCGCAAATCGGTGCGCATCGGGTACCGCCGCGACACAGCAAATGGCGAAGACATCATCATCGCGGACGCCGTGCAAATCGGGCAAGTGCTGGTCAACCTTTGCCTGAACGCCGACCACGCCATCGGCGTGCGCACGGGGCATATTCACGTCACGCTCGACCGCACACATATCGCCGTACCCTGCGGCGATGAAAACGGCATCGCGGTATCGGGCGGCGACAATACGGGCGATACCGTGACGCTTATCAACGGGTACATTCCCGCGGGCGATTATGCGCGTATCCGCGTCGAAGACGACGGCGAAGGCATGACGCGTGACACA
>DDBY01000217.1 GCA_002334985.1 Micavibrio sp. UBA2020 | reverse complement strand
GCGCTTTGGGGTTTTGAAGAGCGCGAAATCGGCATGGAGTTTTACGAGCGCGTTTGCGGCGCGCGCCTGCATGCCAACTATTTCCGCCCCGGCGGAGTGCATCAGGACATGCCGGCAGGTCTTGCCGAAGACATGTACGCCTATGCCGACAGCGTACTTGAATTCATCAACGACATGGAAAGCCTGCTGACCGAAAACCGCATTTTCAAACAGCGTACGGTTGATATCGGTATCGTTTCCAAGCGCGAGGCATTGGACTGGGGTTTTTCCGGCCCCATGCTGCGCGCATCGGGCGTGCCGTGGGATTTGCGCAAGTCGCAGCCCTATGACTGCTATGCCGATATGGATTTCGACATTCCGACGGGCACAACGGGCGATTGCTACGCCCGCTATCTGGTGCGTGTCGAGGAAATGCGCCAGTCCTGCAAAATCATGAAACAGGCTATCGAGAAAATGCCCAAGGGCCCCGTGATGGTCGATGACCACAAAGTCACGCCGCCCAGCCGTGCGGACATGAAAAACTCGATGGAAGCGCTCATCCACCACTTCAAGCTTTATACCGAAGGCTACCATGTGCCGGCGGGTGAGACCTATACGGCCGTCGAAGCGCCCAAGGGCGAGTTTGGCGTCTATCTGGTATCGGACGGCAGTAACAAGCCGTACCGCTGCCATATCCGCGCCCCGGGTTTCGCGCATTTGTCCGCTCTGGACTTCATGTCCAAAGGACACATGCTGGCCGACGCGGTTTCGGTTATCGGCTCGCTCGACATCGTTTTTGGCGAGATTGACAGGTGATGATGTCCACAAATAACAAATATATTTCCATCGTCATTCCGGCGAAAGCCGGAATCCAGCAGTGCGCCTGCGCGTCATATAAGTCATGTGACGGCCGGACGGCCTTCTGGATGCCGGAACAAGTCCGGCATGACAAAGGTCACGAGGAGTAGTCAGTCGTCATGTCACACGCATGTCACAAGCATTTTGAACAGCCGAAGGAATTCAAGTTCTCCGCCGAGAACATGAAACATATCGAGCAGTTCATCGCCAAATACCCGAAAGGCAAGCAGCAGAGCGCTATCATGCCGCTGCTCGACCTTGCGCAGCGCCAGCATGACAACTGGATACCCGAGGCGGCGATGGAAGAAATCGCCCGTATCCTCGACGTGCCGCGTATCCGCGTGTTTGAAGTTGCGACGTTCTACACCATGTATAACCTCGCCCCGCGCGGTAAACACCACCTGCAATTCTGCACCACGACGCCGTGCTGGTTGCGCGGCTCTGCCGATGTTGTTTCGGCTTGCGAAAAACATCTGGGCATCAAACTGGGCGAAACGACCGAAGACGGCATGTTCACCATTACCGACGTTGAATGCCTCGGCGCTTGCGTGAATGCGCCGGTCGTGCAGCGCAACGGCGACGAATACTACGAAGACCTGACGCCGGAAAACGTGGTCAAGGTTCTCGAAGACCTCAAGGCCGGCAAAACGCTGGAGCATGGGTCCAAAGGCGGGCGCAACAAATCCATGAGCGCCGCAGGCACGACGACGCTGGTCGAACAGGCGGGCAAATCCGGTATTCCGGTGGCCACCGATGCCGCGAAGGGGAAAAAATAATGTTGCAAGATAAAGACAGGATTTTTACCAACCTCTACGGCTGGCAGGGCGCTGACCTGAAATCCGCGCAGGCGCGTGGTGATTGGAGCGGCACCAAGGATTTGATGGCCAAGGGCCACGACTGGATTATCGAAGAGGTCAAAACGTCCGAACTGCGCGGCCGCGGCGGCGCAGGCTTCCCGACCGGCATGAAATGGTCTTTCATGCCCAAAGAAAGCAAGGACGGCCGCCCGAACTACCTCGTCATCAACGCCGATGAATCCGAGCCGGGCACCTGCAAGGACCGCGACATCATCCGCCACGAGCCGCATAAAATTGTCGAAGGCGCGCTGCTCGCGTCCTACGCCATGCGCGCGCATGCCTGCTATATCTACATCCGCGGCGAATTCTATATGGAAGCGATGGCGCTGCAAAAAGCCATCGACGAAGCCTACGCAGCCGGTTTGATTGGCAAAAACGCTAGCGGCAGCGGCTGGGATTTCGACCTGTACCTGCACCGCGGCGCGGGGGCTTATATCTGCGGCGAAGAAACCGCGCTTCTGAACTCTCTTGAAGGTAAAAAAGGCCAGCCGCGCAACAAGCCGCCGTTTCCGGCGGGCGCTGGGCTCTATGCTTGCCCGACGACGGTCAACAACATTGAAACCATCGCCGTGGTGCCGGAAATCCTGCGCCGCGGGGGCGCTTGGTTCGCCTCCATCGGGCCCGAAAAAAACCGCGGCACGAAGGTGTTCTGCATCTCCGGCCATGTCAACAATCCTTGCAACGTCGAAGAAGCCCTCGGCGTGCCGCTGAAAGATTTGATTGAAAAACACGCGGGCGGCGTGCGCGGCGGGTGGGATAACCTGCTGGCGATTATCCCCGGTGGTTCTTCCACGCGTCTGCTTCCGCGCGATGTTTGCGACACCATCACCATGGATTTCGATGCCCTGCGCGGCGCGTGGTCGGGTCTTGGTACCGCGGGCGTGATTGTGATGGATAAATCGACCGATGTGGTTTACGCGATTGCGCGTCTGGCGCGTTTTTACTGGCACGAAAGCTGCGGCCAGTGCACGCCCTGCCGCGAAGGCACGGGCTGGATGTACCGCATCATGCAGCGCATGGTGAAGGGCGAGGCGAATATCGAGGAAATCGACATGCTCCTCGACATCGGCTCCGAAATCGAAGGTCATACTATTTGCGCACACGGCGATGCTTCGGCTTGGCCCATCCAAGGCCTCATCAAGCATTTCCGCCCCGAAATGGAAAAGCGCATCCTCGAATACCGCAAGCGTCTGGTGGCGTAAGGAGAGCAATAACAATGCCTAAACTCACAATCGACGGCATGGAAGTCACGGTAGAGCCGGGGACTTCGATTATTCAGGCGGCGGAGCAGCTGGGCATTGAAGTGCCGCGCTTTTGCTATCACGACAAGCTGTCCGTGCCGGCCAATTGCCGCATGTGTCTGGTCGAGGTTGAAAAATCGCCCAAGCCGGTCGCTTCCTGCGCGATGCCCTGCGCCGACGGCATGAACGTTTTCACCAAATCGCCGCTGGCGCAAAAAGCGCGCAAGGGCGTGATGGAAATGCTCCTGGTCAACCACCCGCTGGATTGCCCGATTTGCGACCAGGGCGGCGAGTGCGATTTGCAGGACCAGGCCGTTGCTTACGGTTTCGACCGCTCCCGCTACCGCGAAGAAAAGCGCGCGGTGAAAGATAAAGAACTCGGCCCGCTGGTCAAAACCGTCATGACGCGCTGCATCCACTGCACGCGCTGTGTGCGTTTCGGTGATGAAATCGCGGGCGTGGACGACATGGGCGTTTTGAACCGTGGCGAACACCTTGAAATCGGCACCTATGTCGAACAGATGGTCAATTCCGAACTGTCGGGCAACCTGATTGACGTGTGCCCCGTCGGTGCGCTGACGTCGAAGCCCTATGCCTTCACGGCGCGTCCGTGGGAGCTGCGCAAAGTCGATAGCCTTGATGTATTCGATGCCGTCGGCTCCAACATCCGCATCGATACGCGTGGCGGCGCCGTTATGCGCATCCAACCGCGCCTGAACGAAGAAGTGAACGAAGAATGGATTTCCGACAAGGTGCGCTTTTCGTGGGATGGCCTCAAGCAAGGCCGCCTCGATACGCCCTATGTGCGTAAAGACGGCAAGCTGCAACCCGCCAGCTGGGGCGAGGCATTTGGCGCCATCGCCGACCGTATCGCAGGGCTGAGCGGCCAGAAAATGGCGGCGGTTGTTGGCGATACGGCAGACTGCGAAGCCATCGTCGCGCTTAAAGACCTTATGACCGCACTTGGCTGCAATGCGTTTGAATGCCGCACGGATGGCGCGCAGTTTGATACGGCGGTGCCGGCGGGCTGGCTTTTCAACACCACGATTGCAGGGCTGGAAGATGCCGATGCGATTTTGCTGGTCGGCACCAACCCGCGCACCGAAGCGGCGCTGGTCAATGCGCGCATCCGCAAAACGTGGCTGGCAAAGCGCATTAAAATTGGCCTGATTGGCGCACAGTGCGACCTTAACTACCCCGTAAAATATCTGGGGGCAGGGGCGGAGACGCTGGAAGAACTGGCCGCAGGCAAAGGCGCTTTCGCCGAAGTGCTGAAGGGCGCGAAGAACCCCGTGATTATTCTGGGCATGGGCGCGCTGCGCCGTGCTGACGGTATGGCTATCCACGCGCTCGCGCGTAAAGTCGCCGAGACTTATAATATGGTGCGCGAAGACTGGAACGGCTTTAACCTGCTGCATACGGCCGCAAGCCGCGTGGGCGCGCTGATGCTGGGCTTCACCGGCGGCAATCTTGAAAAGATGCCGTCCGCGCAGATGCTGTATCTGCTGGATTGCGACGATGTGCCCGCAGATAAAATCGGCAAAGATACGTTTGTCATCTACCAAGGCCACCACGGCGACAAAGCGGCGGCGCGTGCCGACGTTATTCTGCCGGGTGCCGCCTATACCGAGAAAAATGCCACCTATGTGAACACCGAAGGCCGCGTGCAAACCGCGCGCCAAGCGGTATTCCCGCCGGGCGAGGCACGCGAAGATTGGAAAATCATCCGCGCGCTTTCTGAACTGCTGGCAAAAACGCTGCCCTATGACGACATCGTGCAGGTGCGCGCGCGTCTGGCCGCCGTCAACCCTGCATTTGCCGAGGTGAACCAACCGCTGAAAGCGGAATGGAAACCCTTCGGTGCGGAAGGCAAGGCTGATAAAGCGCCCTTCGCCGTGGCCGTTGAAAACTTCTATCAAACCGACAGCGTGACGCGCGCATCGAAAACGATGGCCGCCTGCACCGCTTCTTTTGTCGCTAACGCAACGCCTGCGAAAACGGGGACGTGATGCCTGCATATCTTCCGCAAAAAATGCTTGAATGGTTTCCGTGGCTCGCCTCGGAATTCTTCGTGCTTTACGTCTGGCCGGTGGTGGGCATCAGCCTTGCCATTCTGGCGCTGGTTGTGCCGCTGATTGTGGCTATGGCTTATCTGACATACGCCGAACGTAAAGTGCTGGCCGCGATGCAGCTGCGTCAGGGGCCGATGATGGTCGGGCCGTTTGGCCTGCTGCAACCGCTTGCGGACGGCCTTAAACTGCTGGGCAAGGAAACGATTATTCCGCGCGGCGCGAACCGTTTCATTTTCGTGATGGCGCCGATGCTGACCTTTATGCTGGCGCTTGTTGCGTGGGCGGTCATTCCGGTCAATGCGGGCTGGGTGCTGGCGGATATCAACGTGGGCATCCTATACCTTTTTGCCATTTCTTCGCTGGGCGTTTACGGCATTTTGATGGCAGGCTGGGCTTCCAACTCCCGCTATGCCTTCCTTGGGGGATTGCGCAGTGCGGCGCAGATGGTTTCTTACGAAGTTTCCATCGGTCTTGTGCTGGTTACGGTTTTGCTGACCACCGGTTCGCTCAACCTGACGGATATCGTTATGGCGGAGCGCCCGTTCTGGGTTGACCTGCTGCTGTTCCCGATGTTCATCGTATTTGTGATTTCGGCGCTGGCCGAAACCAACCGTGCGCCGTTCGACTTGCCGGAAGGCGAGTCCGAGCTGGTCGGCGGCTATAACGTCGAATATTCGTCCATGACCTTCGCCCTGTTTTTCCTTGGCGAATACATGAACATGATTTTGATGTCGGGCATGACGGCTGTGCTGTTCATGGGCGGCTGGCTGCCGCCGTTCGGTATCGAAGCGCTGGCGGCTGTGCCGGGTGTGATTTGGTTCGCGCTCAAGGTCTGCTTTGTGCTGTTCATCTTCCTTTGGGCGCGCGCGACGCTGCCGCGTTACCGCTATGACCAGCTGATGCGTCTGGGCTGGAAAGTCTTCCTGCCGTTGACGCTTTTGTGGGTGGTCGTTGTGGCCGGTGCCCTTTTGTACAACAACGCCTTGCCAGGGATGGAATAACCCATGTCGTTTCTTGACCAAACCGCGCGCGGCTTTTTGATGACCGAGCTTGTGAAGGGCTTCACCCTGACGCTGAAATATATGTTCAAGCCGAAGGTGACTATCAACTACCCCTTCGAAAAAGGTCCCATCAGTCCGCGTTTCCGCGGCGAACACGCGCTGCGCCGCTATCCGAACGGCGAAGAACGCTGCATCGCCTGCAAATTGTGCGAAGCGATTTGCCCCGCGCAGGCTATCACCATCGAAGCGGAGCCGCGCGATGACGGCAGCCGCCGCACCACGCGCTATGACATCGACATGACAAAATGCATTTACTGCGGCCTGTGCCAAGAGGCTTGCCCCGTCGATGCCATTGTCGAGGGGCCGAATTTCGAATTCGCCACCGAAACGCGCGAAGAGCTTTATTACAACAAACAAAAGCTGCTGGATAACGGCGACCGCTGGGAAGCGCAGATTGCCGCGAACCTCGAAGCGGACGCGCCGTACAGATAAGGACGATAGAAATGATAGAAGCGATTTTCTTTTACGCCTTCGCCGCGGTGCTGCTACTCAGCGCCGTCATGGTGATTTCGGCGCGCAACCCGGTGCATTCTGTATTGTTCCTTATTCTTGCGTTTTTCAACGCGGCGGGGCTGTTCGTCATGCTAGGGGCTGAATTCATCGCGATGATTTTGGTCATCGTGTATGTGGGGGCGGTTGCCGTCTTGTTCCTGTTCGTGGTGATGATGCTGGACATCGATTTCAACGAACTGCGGCGCGGTATGAAGCAAAGCGCGCCCATCGGCGCACTGGTCGGCGGCATTCTTTTGGGGGAATTCGTCTGGATGTACCTGACGTGGCCGGAGCTGGCACCTGATATGCAGGAAAAAATATCACAGCCGATGCCGCATGCGGAGGCCGTGAGCAATACCCACGCGCTCGGCCGTATCCTTTACACCGATTACGTCTATCTGTTCCAGCTGGCCGGTCTTATTCTGCTGGTGGCGATGATTGGCGCGATTGTCCTGACGCTGCGCAGCCGCCCGGGTTTGCGCCGCCAGAGCGTATCCGCGCAGGTCAGCCGCAACCCGAAAGACGTGCTCAAAGTCGAAAAAATCTCAACCGGTTCGGGAGTGTCCTGATATGTGGGAAATTGGCATTACGCATTTTCTGGTGCTTTCGGCCATGCTGTTCACGCTGGGCGTTTTCGGCATCTTCCTCAACCGCCGCAACGTCATCGTTATTTTGATGTCGATTGAACTGATTTTGCTGTCGGTCACCGTGAACCTTGTCACGTTTTCCGCGCATTTGGAAGATTTGGCGGGGCAGGTGTTTTCGATGTTCATTCTGACCGTCGCGGCGGCAGAGGCGGCTATCGGTCTTGCCATCCTCGTCGTCTTCTTCCGCAACAAATCGTCGATTGCTGTCGAAGACATCAGCACGCTCAAAGGTTAAACGATAAAAAGAACGCCCAAAGGGGTTAACGGACATGGAATATATCGCAGTTTTATCGCCGCTGGTCGGCGCGCTGGTGGCGGGCCTTTTCGGCAAGCAGATTGGCGACAAAGGCGCGCAGTTCATTACCTGCGGCCTGATGGTGGCGGCGTCCATCGCGGCCGTCATGCTGCTGCGTGATGTGAACTTCGGCGGCGCGCCGCGCACGGTGGAGCTGTTCACATGGATTTCTTCCGGCGATTTGAACGTCAAATGGGCGCTGCGTTTCGACCAGCTTTCAGCCGTTATGGGGGTAGTCATCACGCTGGTATCGACGGCGGTGCATATCTATTCCGTCGGCTACATGCACCATGACCCGGCGCAGGCGCGTTTCATGTCGTACCTGAGCCTTTTTACCTTTGCGATGCTGATGCTGGTAACGGCAGACAACTTCGTACAGCTGTTCTTCGGCTGGGAAGGGGTGGGGCTTGCGTCCTATCTGCTTATCGGTTTTTGGAACCAGAAAGACAGCGCGAATGCCGCTGCCATCAAGGCCTTTGTCATGAACCGCATCGGCGACTTCGGCCTTGCACTCGGCATCTTCGCTGTGTTCCTGACCTTTGGTACGCTGAATTTCGATGCGGTCTTCGCGCAAATGGCGGACAAGGCCGACAGCTACAGCGAATTCCTCGGCTATCATGTCCATACGCTCAGCCTTATCGGCATTCTGCTGTTCATCGGCGCGATGGGTAAATCGGCGCAGCTGGGTCTGCATACCTGGCTGCCTGACGCGATGGAGGGGCCGACGCCCGTATCCGCGCTTATCCACGCGGCCACCATGGTCACCGCCGGCGTGTTCCTTGTTGCACGCATGTCGCCGCTTTATGAATTTACGCCGGAAATCCGCGAGTTTATTGCGGTCATCGGCGCCTGCACGGCTTTTGTCGCCGCGTCTATCGCGCTGACGCAGTTCGACATCAAGCGCGTGATTGCCTATTCGACCATGAGCCAGCTGGGCTATATGTTCTTCGCCCTTGGCGTATCGGCCTATAGCGCGGCGATGTTCCACCTTTTCACGCACGCGTTTTTCAAGGCGCTTTTGTTCCTTGGCGCGGGCTCTGTCATCCATGCCATGTCGGACGAACAGGACATGCGCAAAATGGGCGGCATCGCCAAGCATATCAAATTCACCTACGCGATGATGTGGATTGGCAACTTGGCGCTTGCCGGTGTGCCGGTTTTTGCGGGTTACTATTCCAAGGATATGATTTTGGAATCCGCCTTTGCGGCGCATAGCACCGTCGGCACGTTCGCTTTCTGGGTGGGTATCGCCGCTGCATTCATGACGGCGTTCTATTCTTGGCGTTTGCTGTTCATGACATTCCACGGCAAGCCGCGCGCGAGCGAGAAAGTCATGGACCATGTGCATGAATCACCCGTGATTATGACTGTGCCGCTGGCATTCCTCGCTGTCGGTGCGGTCGCGGCGGGTATGGTTTTTGCGCCTTATTTCGTCGGCGAGATGCGCGGCGAATTCTGGGGCGCCGCCATTCAGGTATTTGAAGAAAACGATACTGTCGCCCATGCGCACCATGTGCCGCAGTGGGTGAAACTGGCGCCGCTGGTGGCGGGCGTGAGCGGTATTTTGCTGGCTTTCGTCTTTTACATGCGCGCGCTGCATTGGCCTGCGGCGGTTGCCGGCTGCTTCAGCCGCCTGCATGCGTTTTTGTTCAACAAATGGTATTTCGACGAGCTTTACACCAAAATCGG
>DDBY01000086.1 GCA_002334985.1 Micavibrio sp. UBA2020 | reverse complement strand
ACGGCTTCCGCCTCCACATCCTTGGGGATGGTGGCGTTGACGCTGCCATGTTTGACGTAGGGGCCATAACGGCCGCGGTTGATAGTGACAGGCTTGCTGTCTTCGGGGTGGGGGCCCAGCTCCTTGATGGCGCCGAAGCCGCCGCGGCCTTTGCCCTGCTGTGCGAGCAAATCGACAGCGCGGTTAAGGCCAATGGTCAGCACGCCGTCGGGGTCGTCGGCGGGGATGGATTTAAACTTGCCCTGATGTACAAGGAAGGGGCCAAAGCGGCCGATGCCTGCCTTAATCATCTCGCCGGATTCCGGATGCAGGCCAACCTCGCGCGGCAGTGCCAGCAGCGCGACAGCACGCTCGAGGCTCAGCTCATGCGGGTCCATATTCTTGGGCACCGGTGCGCGCTTGGGTTTGGGCGCGGCGGGCTTTTTGGCTTTTTTCTTTTTCTTGCCGTCGTCGGCCGCGGGGGCCTCTTCTTCGGCTACTGCATCGCCTGCGGCGGGTTCCATCTGGATATAGGGGCCGTAGGGGCCAAAGCGCAGCGATACGTCCGTGCCGGTTTTCGGGTGTGTACCCAAAAGTTTCGGTGCGACGTTACCGCTTTCGCCGGCATTGCCGTCGCCATCGCCACCGCCCGACAAAACAGGGCGGGTATAGCGGCAGTCGGGGTAGTTGGAACAGCCGACAAAGGCGCCGTATTTGCCAAGCTTCAGGCTCAGCTTGCCCTCTTTGCACGTCGGGCAGACGCGTCCCTCCGGTCCCTGGTCGGGGAACAGGATGGGCGAGAGGTCATGTTCAAGCGCGTTGATGACATCGGTGATTTTCAGGTCGGATGTTTTTTCGACCGCTTCCGAAAACGCCTTCCAGAAATCGCGCAGCACGCGTTTCCATTCGATGTCGCCGGCGGAAATTTCATCCAGCTGCTCTTCAAGGTCGGCGGTGAAGTTATACTCCACATACTGGCCGAAAAAGTTCATCAAAAACGCGGTCACGATGCGGCCGCGGCTTTCGGGAATAAAACGGCGCTGGTCAAGCTTGACGTAGTCGCGGTCTTGCAAAACCTGAAGAATGGAGGCGTAGGTGGAGGGACGGCCGATACCCAGCTCTTCCATTTTTTTCACAAGGCTCGCCTCCGTATAGCGTGGCGGGGGCTGGGTGAAATGCTGGCTGGGCGTGACATCGCCAAGCTTTAGCGCGTCGCCTTCTTTCAGCGGCGGCAGGCGGCGTTCTTCTTCGCTGGCGTCCTTGTCTTCGTCTTCCTGCTCTTCGCGGTAAACTTTCAGGAAACCGTCAAACGCGACGATGGAACCGGTGGCGCGCAGAACGACCTTGCCGTCTTTGTTGGCAATATCAACGGATACCTGGTCGAGTACGGCGCTTTCCATCTGGCAAGCCACGGCGCGTTTCCAGATAAGGTCGTAAAGCTTCGCCTCGTCTTCACCCAGATATTCCGACACGCTGTCGGGCGTGCGGTGAATATCGGTCGGGCGGATGGCTTCGTGCGCTTCCTGCGCGTTTTTGACTTTGGATTTATAGGCGCGCGGGCTTTCCGGCAGGTAATTGTCGCCGAATTTGTTTTTAATCAGCTTGCGCGCGGCGGCAATCGCCTCGCCGCTCAGCGTCACGCCGTCGGTACGCATGTAGGTAATCAGGCCGACGGTTTCCCCGCCGATGTCCACGCCCTCGTACAGTCTTTGCGCGGTGCGCATGGTTTTGGTCGCGGAAAAACGCAGCTTGCGCGACGCTTCCTGCTGCAGGGTCGATGTGATGAACGGCGGATAGGGGTTGCGGCGCACTTGTTTGCGCTCGATGGTGGCAACGCTGAAATCCTGACCCGTGATGCGCGCGACAGCGGCATCGGCGCTGCCCTGATTGCCGATGGTCATTTTTTCGATTTTTTCGCCATCCAGCTGCGACAGGCGGGCGGTGAAGCTTTTGCCGTCCTTGGTTGTCAGCAGGGTTTCGATAGACCAGTATTCTTCGGGCTTGAAAATTTCGATTTCGGCTTCGCGTTCGCAAATCAGGCGCAGGGCGACGGATTGCACACGGCCGGCCGAGCGCGAACCGGGCAGCTTGCGCCACAAAACCGGCGACAGCGTAAAGCCGACCAGATAATCAAGCGCGCGGCGCGCCATATAGGCATCAACCAGATGGTGGTCGATATCGCGCGCGTTTTTGAATGCTTCCTGCACCGCGCTTTTGGTAATTTCGTTGAAGGTGACGCGGCGAATTTTGACTTTATCCGCCAGATATTTTTCTTTCAGGTATTCGCTGACATGCCAGGAAATCGCTTCGCCTTCCCTGTCCGGGTCAGTCGCGAGGAAAACGTTTTGCACTTTTTTCGCGCGCGAAATGATTTCGCCCAGCGGCTTGTGCGAACGCTCGCCGATTTCCCATTGCATGGCGAAATCTTTTTCAGGGTCTACCGAACCGTTTTTCGCGGGCAAATCGCGCACATGGCCGAAACTGGCCACAACGGTATAATCGGGACCAAGGTATTTGTTGATGGTCTTGGCCTTGGCCGGAGATTCGACGATGACGAGATTTTGTGCAGACATGCTTTCCTGTGTCCGGTCTTTATACCGCCGCGCGGATGCCAAGATTGGCTATGGGGCGGCGAGCGGGCGCGGGTACATTATAAATAGTGTCGCATAGCGCCCTTAAATCAGGTTTACCTTATTTCCCGCCTGCCGTTCAATACGTCCTGCAAGCTCCAGCTCCAAAAGAATTGTCAGAATGTATCCAATCGGCGCATTTAGGGCGCGGACAAGCTCGTCTATGGAAACAGGGGTCGGACTTAAATTTTCCAGAATTTGTGCGCGCAGCGCTTCGGGGATCTCCGCATGCTTTTGCGAATCATCCCCCGCACCATGCACGAAGGGGCTTTGCGGCGGCTCGCCCAGCGGGCGCAGGCGCAGGCTGCCCAGCACGTTCAGGATATCCTCCGCGCTGGTCGTCACATGCGCGCCGTCCTTGAGCAAGCTGTTGGTGCCGCCCGCACGCGGGTCAAGCGGGGAGCCGGGCACGGCGAAAACTTCGCGGTTCTGCTCAAGCGCCATGCGCGCGGTGATAAGCGAGCCTGATTTCTCCGCCGCTTCCACCACCAAAACGCCGAG
The DNA here is from genome assembly GCA_002334985.1 of Micavibrio sp. UBA2020. Lineage (GTDB taxonomy): Bacteria > Pseudomonadota > Alphaproteobacteria > Micavibrionales > UBA2020 > UBA2020. The sequence continues at coordinate 8,180 of DDBY01000086.1, read as the reverse complement.
CGACAGGCCGGAGATAATGCGGTTGCGCCGCGGGAAATGCCGTGCGAGCGGCTCTGTGCCAAACGGGCTTTCGGCGACAATCGCGCCTGCGGCCGCAATTTCGCGGTAAAGCCCTTCGTTTTCGCGCGGGTATATCACATCGATACCGCCCGCAACCACGGCGACCGTGCCGCTTTTCAGCGATGCCGCATGCGCCGCGCCATCAATCCCGCGCGCAAGGCCGGAGACAATCACATACCCCGCCGCGCCCACGCGGGCGCTGAATGTTTCGGCGATTTTACGGCCGCTCAGCGATGCATTGCGCGCGCCGACAACGCCAAGCGCCGGACGCGACAGCAGCGCGGGGTTACCCATGACAGTCAGCGCAGGGGGCGCGTCTTCCGCTTCGGCCAAAAGCTGCGGGTATTCCGCTTCGCCCGCCACAATCAGGCGTGCGCCGAATTTTTCTATTTTGGCGATTTCGTCTTCGGCTTCAGCGGCGCTGCAGATTTTAAGCTCTTTTTGGCTGCCGCCGCGGCGCGCCATATCGGGCAGGGCGCCGATGGCTTTGATAGCGCTGCCGAAACGCTGCATCAGGCGGGCATAGGTAATCGGGCCGACGTTTTCGCTGCGTATCAGGCGCAGGCGGGCAATTTTTTCTGCGGGGGTTATACCGCTGTTCACGCGGCCTCTTTTTTCTTGCCGCCGAGGTTGATTTTGCCTTCTTCCCCGCGCCACAGGCGGCGGATGTTCTGGTGATGGCGTATCCAGACCACGACGGCCAAAATCATGACGGTCAGTGTCATTTGATAATCGCCGCCGATTAAGAGCGTGATAACAGGCGCCGTGCCAAAGGCCGTGAGCGCCGCAAGAGATGAGAAGCGGAAAATCATCGCCGTGCCAAGCCAGACAAGGCACAGGCAAAGACCCAGAAGCGGCATCAGCGCCCAGCAAATGCCCAGCGCGGTCGCAACGCCCTTGCCGCCCTTGAATTTCAGCCATACCGGAAACAGATGTCCGGCGAAAGCGGCGAGCGCCGTCAAAACGGCGTAGTCCATGTGAAACTGTTTGGCAATCAAAACGGGCACCGCACCTTTGAGCGCGTCCAGCACCAGCGTTGCGGCGCCAAGCTTTTTGCCGCCAAGGCGCAAAACGTTTGTTGCGCCGATATTGCCCGAACCGGCTGTGCGAATATCGCCAAGCCCCGCCAGTTTGCCAAGGATAAGGCCATAAGGCACGCTGCCCGACAAATAGCCGCCGATAAGGGCGACAAGAACAAGGCTGAAATCAAGCGCGGTCGGCGTCTGGGTCATCAAAAACGACATGGTGCATTCCTTTCAGGATGCGCCACTATCGCCTATTTCCGCGCGTGTTTCAACTGCGGCGGTACGGCTGCACATGCAAAAACCCTGCGGCGACAAAGCTTTATGCCGCTCCGCGGTTGGGCCTTATGCCGCTCCGCGGTTGGGCCTTATGCCGCTCCGCGGCTGGGTCTTATGCCGCATCGCCGCAGGGGGAAGTCAAAAAGGGATGCAAGAAAAAGAATAGGAACTTAAATCGTGCAAAGGCGCAGGGCAGGTTATTCCCCGCCGCGGCCTTTAAACCGGCGCTCGCCGCCGCGCTCTTTCATGGCGGCTTTAAACTGTTGTTTCTGCTCGTCGCTGAGGTTCTGAAAGGCGGCCTTGCGTTGCTCTTTCGCGGCGGCGCGGTCTTCGGGGCTCATATTTTTCATCTCTTCGCGGCGGGCGTCCATGGCGGCTTTGCGCTGTTCGGGCGACATGGCTTTGAAAGCTTCCAGCTTGTCCTGTGCATTGGCAGGAACGGCGTCCGTCGGTACTTCTACCGCGGGGGTATCGGCGGGGGCGAAAATGTCTTCAGCCCATGCGGGCGCGGCGGTCAGGCAAAACATCAGGGCGATGGCGCCCATTTTGGCAAAATTTTTCATGGCAGTCGTCCTTTGCGGGAGTGTCGGGGAGTGTGTTCTGAACGTGTTACACCGCGCGCAGTGTTAACCCTGCGCGGCCATGAAAATAAAAAACGAAATGGGGCGAGCTGGCGGCTTAGCCTTTGAATAAAAACCGTTTAATCCGCCCAAGAAGCGGCGCAGGGGTCAGCGCTGCGGACAGATTGCGGCGGGCGGCAGCGTCGAAATTATCGGCAAAGGCGCGGGTTTTGAAAAGCTGCGGCGTATCCAGAAACCCTTGCAGGACTTTCGCGCGTCCTGCCGCATAAAGCGGCGCGGGGACATGTGCGTATTCGGCGCGGATGGCGGCGTCGTATTTTTTGAACCCCTCCGGTGCGGCGCCCAGAATGGCAAGGTCGCAATCGGCCATGATTTTTTCATCGAGCCGCGCCGCCGTGCCGTGATGCGCCGTCAGGTCAATCAAACGCGCGGCATCGGCAATCAGGGCGTTATTGATGCCAAAGGCAGCGGCATCACGTTTCATCATCTCGCGGCTTTGCGCTTCGTTGTCTTTGGCTTTCGCGTCGTAAACGGCGTCGTGGTAAAAAAGCGCGAGCGCGAGAGTATCAAACAGACGGCGGCGCGCGGTGCTGTCAAGGCCGGAAAGCTCCCCGCTTTGCATCAGCGCACTTTGCGCCCAGTCAAGCTTGGCCAGAACATCTTCAAGATGTGTCTGGTTGTGATAGGCGCGGGCGGGTTCGGCATAAAGCGCCAGCAGCCGCGCGCCCGCCGCGGCAACGCCTGCGCTGTCTTCGGCGCCAAGGCGTTGCCACAGGGATTGAAAACGCTCGGCCAGCGGCGCGTTTTGCATCAGCAGGCGCCGCGCAAGCCGCGTGTCAGCAGGTCAAGGCAGGCCATGCGCACCGCGACGCCCATTTCAACCTGTGTGGTAATCAGGCTGCGTGCGCTGTCGTCGGCCAGCGCGGCGTCGATTTCAACGCCGCGGTTCATCGGGCCCGGGTGCAGCACGACGGCGCTCGGTTTTGCGAGCGCGAGGCGCTCCGCCGTCAGGCCGTAGGCTTTGAAGTACTCTTCTTCGGTGAAGGAAAGTTTTTCTGTCAGGCGCTCTTTTTGAATGCGCAAAACCATTACGGCGTCTGCGCCTTTGAGGCCTTCGGTAATGTCCTGTGTGCCATCGACGCCGAGCGGGAGCAATTCACGCGGGCCGACGCAGCTGTGGGTGACACCCATTTTTTTGAACAGGTGCAGGTTCGAATGCGCCACGCGGCTGTGCAGGATATCGCCGACGATGGCAACGTGCAGCCCTTCCAGATGACCGAAATGACGGCGCAGCGTCAGCGCGTCCAAAAGCGCCTGCGTTGGGTGTTCGCGCGTGCCGTCACCCGCATTGATGACGGGGGCGTCAATCAGCCTTGCCGCTTCTTCGGCGGAGCCTTCGGCGCGGGCGCGGATGATGACAAGGTCGGGGCGCATCGCGTTGATGGTCTTGAGCGTATCCGTCAGGCTTTCGCCCTTCAGCAGCGAAGAGCCGTCCGCCGTCATGTTGATGACGTCCGCGCCCAGACGCTTGGCGGCCATGTCGAACGAAAGGCGCGTGCGGGTGGAATTTTCAAGGAACAGGTTGACGATGACCATGCCCTTCAAAAGCGCGCCCGTCAGCGAGCGGCGGCGGTTCTGCACCACATAATATTCGGCAAGGTCAAGGATGGTGGCGACATCGCCGGCGTCAAGGACGTCAACGCCCAGAAGGTCGTGCTGGGGAATGCGCAGTTTGGACACGGGTTTTTTCTCGCTGTTGAGGCCGGCTTGCAAAATCGTCATGACACCACTCCTTGTTGACGCAGGGTTGAAATTTCATCATCGCCAAGGCCCAGTTCGGCCTTGAGCACATCGTCGGTATCCGCGCCCAGCGGCGGCGGCGCGCGGCGGTAGCTGACGGGCGTACCCGAAAATTTGACAGGGTTCGCAATCAGGCGCACGGGGGCGGCGGCCAGCGCATGCGTCATGTCGGTGACCATGCCGCGCGCCTCTACCTGCGGGTCTGCGAAAACCTTATCCAGCGTATTCACGGGGCCGCAGGGCACGGCGCGTTTTTCAAGTGCCTGCATCCACCAGTCTTGCGATTTTTGCGCAATGATTTCGCGCAGAACGGGCAGCAGGATATCGCGGTTTTTCACGCGCGACTTGTTGGCGGTGAAGCGCGCATCGTCGGCAAGGTCGATGCGCCCCGCAACGTCGCAAAAATCGCGGAACTGCCGGTCGTTGCCGACGGCGAGGATGATATATCCGTCCGCCGCCTCGAAAACTTCATAAGGCACGATGGTCGGATGCGCGTTACCCATGCGCGGCGTGACGTTGCCGGACGTCAGGTAATACTGCCCCGCATTCGACAGCGCGGCGACTTGCGTATCCAGAAGCGCGACGTCGATAAACTGTCCCTGGCCGGTTTTTTCGCGGCTGTAAAGCGCAGCCAGAATAGCCGACAGTGCATAAAGCCCACATATAAGGTCTGATTTCGCAACCCCGATTTTATACGGCATGCCGTCCGCAGGGCCGGTCAGGCTCATGATACCGCCCATGCCCTGTATCAGGAAATCATAGCCCGCGCGCTCGCGGTATGGGCCCGTGTGGCCGAAACCGGTGAGAGAGCAATAAACCAGCCGCGGGAACTCCGCGCGCAATTGTTCATATCCAAGGCCGTATTTTTCCAGGGTGCCTGCCTTGAAATTTTCAAACAGCACATCACAGCTGGCGAGGAGTTTTTTGAGAACGGCCAACCCCTCCGGTTTGGTAAAATCAAGCGCGAGGGAGCGTTTGTTGCGGTTGGCCGAGAGATAATAAGAGCTTTCGGACGTATCCTGCCCCGCAGCGTCCTGCACAAACGGCGGCCCCCAGCCGCGCGTGTCGTCGCCCTGTCCCGGTTTTTCGATTTTGATGATGTCGGCGCCGTAATCGCCGAGAATTTGCGTGGCGCTGGGGCCGGCCAGAATACGGGTCAGGTCAAGGACGCGTACGCCCTCGAGTGCCCCTGGTTTCTGACTGCCTTGCGTCGTCATGCGCCCCGCCTGTCTGGGAATCGCGCCGGGCTGTTTGCCCCTGCGTGCCTCCGGTTTGAATCGGCGACAGCCACTATAGCGGCCTTTGCTGCGCCGCCCAAGACGGGTTTGAAAATAAATGCACACGAAAAAGCCGGCTGTAATTATTTATGTAATTTTATTCTTCGTTGTGCATGCCGCGCTCTTCGCGCTAATCTTGTGAACGGATATTCCTGAGTTCATTTTTTTCCTGTCAGAGGGGCGGGCTTCGGGCCCGGATTTTCATGAACCGTTATGTTTTTATCGCTGCTGCCTTGTCGCTGCTGGCGGCGGCGCCGTCTGTGCAGGCCGCCGAAAACGCTGCAAACAAAGCCGACGCCGAACGCCGTTTGATGGAAAATGTCGCTGCGGATGAAGATGGCTGGTCGGCACAAGCCGACGATAACAATACTGCGGCACAGGCCGACGAAAATAATCCATCGGCAGCGGCCGATATGGACGCCTCCGCGCTGGACGTGCCTGCTGCTGCGCCGGATTATCTGGACGAGCAAAACCCGCATGAATCCATGCGTCCGCCCGCGCCTGCGAAAGCCATCGGCGGGACAAAGGTGGAATAACAAAGATGCTGAACGCCCCCCAAGACGGCATAGCAGACGACACGGGCGCCAGCCAGCCGAGCGCGACCGCGTTTCTGGTTTTGCTGATGGTGGTCATGGTCGCAGGGGGGCTTTATTTCTTTTACGACAGGTTGCAAACACGGGCGCTGGCCGAAGAAAACAGCCGCCTTGTGGTGACGCAGGTGATGCAATTTCCGGCCGTGGTGCGCAGCGGCATGGCACGGTTGCAGGCAGATGGCGTGCCGCTGGATAAAATCGATTTCTCGCCTGAATCAAAAGGCGAGCGGGCCGTTTTTCACGCCAAGGGCGGCGGTGTCCGCTATCAGATGCCCCCCGAAGGCCTTTTACAGGACGGACGCTGGCGTTTCAAAACCGTGACGGCGGCGGGCGAGGGGTGGTTTATCGCCGGTATCGGTAGCGACGAGGCAGGCGGCAAAGACGTTTTCGCCTATCTTCAGGGACTGCCGCGTGAATTTTGTGAAAGGCTCAACCAAAGCCTGGGCTTGCCTGCAATGCCCAAGGTCGAGTCTGTCATGATTGACCTTGCGACCGCAGGCGCGGCGGACGGTACGGCCGGGCTGAACGCCTGGACCTTTGCCGCCAATAGCCGCCCGGTGGGCGCGGACGGCAAAACCCCTACACCGCCAGCGGCTTGCGTCAAAAACGGCAATGAAGGCATGTATATTTTCTATCACCTGCTGGCCGCCCAATAACACCCTTCCCCTTTTTGCCAGAATCCCTTTATAATCTGCCTGCCCTGTTTCGGGGCGGTAAAAAATAAGAGGGTATAAAAATGGCTTACAAAATCGCCGTCGTCGGCGCCACGGGCAATGTCGGGCGCGAAATGTTGAACGTACTGGCGGAACGCAATTTTCCGGTTGCCGAAATGCACGCTTTGGCCTCCGCCCGCAGCGCGGGCAGAGAAGTGTCCTTTGGCGAAGATAACGTGCTGAAGGTCGAAGACCTGGCCAAATTCAATTTCAAGGGTATCGACATCGTGCTGGCTTCCGCCGGCTCCGACGTGTCCGAAAAATTCGCGCCCAAGGCGGCGAAGGCGGGCGCAGTCGTTATCGACAATTCGTCTTTTTTCCGCATGGACAAAGACGTGCCGCTGGTCGTGCCGGAAGTAAACCCGGAAGACATCAAGAAATATAAAAAGAAAGGCATCATCGCCAACCCCAACTGCTCGACCATCCAGATGGTTGTGGCGTTGAAACCGCTGCATGACCTTGGCGTTATCGAGCGCGTGGTTGTGGCGACGTACCAGTCGGTTTCAGGCGCAGGCAAGGAAGCGATGGACGAGCTGTTCCATCAAACCCGCGGGCTTTATTCCAACGATACGCCCGCGCGCGAGGTTTTCGCCAAGCAGATTTCCTTCAACGTCATTCCGCAAATCGACAAATTCATGGATGACGGGCAGACCAAGGAAGAGTGGAAAATGCGCGTGGAGACCAAAAAAATCCTCGGCAAGGATATCGAGGTTGTGGCGTCCTGCGTGCGCGTGCCGGTATTCGTCGGCCATAGCGAGGCGGTGCATGTCGAGTTCAAAAAGCCCGTGACGGTCGCGGCCGCGCGCAAGGCGCTGCAAAAAGCGCCCGGCATTGTTGTGGTCGACAGACCCGACCCTGAAGACGGTTTCGTCACCCCTGCGGAAATCGCCGGTGAAGATCCCGTTTATGTCAGCCGCATCCGCAAGGACCCGTCCTTGAAAAACGGCCTTGCCCTGTGGGTTGTCGCCGACAACCTGCGCAAGGGCGCGGCCACCAACGCCGTGCAGATTGCCGAAGTGCTGGCGGAAAAATATCTCTAATCAGATGAAGCTGCACAAACAAAAACGCCCGCTGTTACAGGCGGGCGTTTTTGTTTTGATTGTCTGGCTTGCTATTCGCCCGCAGCGGGCTCGATGTCATGCGCTTGTGCGCTGTCCATCAGGCGCGCGCTCATCAGCTTCAGGCTTTCTTCGTTTTCGGGGAAGCGCAGGATGTCGGCTTCGGAAAGCTCCGTCTGCATTTCTTCTTCAAGACCTATCTGCGCCAGCTCCAGCGTGATAAGCGTTACCGCCACGATACCGAGCGCAAGGGCGCCAAAGCATTTGAGGGCAAGGCTCTGGCAAATCTTTTTCAGGAAAGTCATCATCCGGACTCTGACTGGTTTATCCCGCGATGTTTATAACACGTTTCGCCGGAAAAAACCATGCGCTATCGGCTGCGCCTTATGTCTGATTTTTCATGAGGATATATAAACTCCGTCCGTGGAAACGGGACGGGGGCTATCAGCGGCCGCCGGCGGCCGGTTCGATTTGCTTGGCGGCTTTAAGGCCTTCTTTCAGATAGGCATCAGCATCGCGCGGGGTTTCCTTGTCGCCGACAAACGACATGAAAGCTTCGCTGGGCAGAATGGGCGGTACGATTTTTTTGACATCGGCGGCCTGCTGCAGCAGGGATGCGTTGGCGATACCGATTTGCGCAGCGTGCTGTTGTTGCTGCTGCTGCGCGGCCGCGGCGGCCTGCGCGGCGGCGGCCTGATTGGTGTTCATGCGTGAATGTGCCAGCTGTGCGGCGATGGCGGCGCGCAGCTGTACGGCATCGCGCTCGCCTTTGGAAGAAACATCGACGGCAAAAAACA
>DDBY01000131.1 GCA_002334985.1 Micavibrio sp. UBA2020 | reverse complement strand
ACAACCGCGCCGCGCCCGCGCAAACCACCCGCGCCGATTTGCCCATGACGCCGCGCCCCGGCCGTTTGAAAACAGGCCCGATTTCCAGCGCGGAGCAGCTTTTGATGCTCGCTTCGCTCAACGGCAAGCGCCTCGACCTCAGCAAAATGGCGGAGAACGTGAAGCCAAGCCCCGGCATGTTCGGGCTTAAAAACCCCACACTGCCGCGCATCAACGGCATGGCTTCGACGGAATTTCTGGCCAAGAACCAGATTGATAAAATCATGGGCGCGCTCAACAACCCCGCCCTGTCGGCGGAGCAGCGCCAGATGGTCGCCAAACAAGGATACCAGCAGTTGCTGGTCTTCGCCGACGGTGTCATGACCCGCCGCACCGTGCCGGATGAAGTCTTCCTGAAAATGGGCATGCCCCAATCGCTGCTTGCCGAAGAAAAAGACGCCAACGAGCGCGCGCTCACCCGTTATGAAGAAGCTTTTAAAATCCTGCGCCCGATGCAGTAAACAAATGTCGCCTATCCGCTGAAAGGACGATTCAATGACCGCCGCCAAAACCCGCCATGTTTTTCTTGCTGCCGCCATTGCCTGCCTGCTGGGCGGCACGGCGCAAAACGCTTTTGCCTATGACGGGCTTATGTCGGACGGCCCCTTGCAAACGCAGGAAACCCCCGAAGGCAGTGGCTATGATGGGCTTGTCGGCTGGCAAGGCACACAAGGCGCCACCAACCCCTACGGCACGGCCCCCGCCGATGATATTTACGGTTTCGTCAAAGGCGCCGGCGCAAACGCGCAGGAGCGCGCAGAGACCGCCCGCAAAGCGCGCGAGGAAGAAAAAGCGCGCCGCCGTCAGGAAATGGTCGATAGAAATATCCAGCGCGCGCAGGATTTGCAAACCAAGCTGGATGCGCAAAGCGAATTGCAACAGCGCAAAATTCTGGAACACCAGAATGAAATCATGCGCCGCATGCAGCGCCAGCAGCAAGGCCAGCAGCAGCGCCGCTAATTTTCAAAACTTAAAATCGATGATGTGTGACGTTTATGATGCGTAACTGCACGGCGTGCAGCGCACGACTTCGTCGTCTTTCAGTTCATAGAACATGATAACGCCCCGCTGTATGGCTTCGTCGAGGTAATCTTTGCGCAGGTCTTTCAACACCGCGGATTTTTCGGCGGCGGTTATCAGCACGTCGCGCGGGTTGTCGGGGCTGACGCAAAACCGCGCAGGCGTTTCAATGCCCCCGTCGAAAACGGCCAGCCGCCGCATCAGAATGGTGACCCCGGTGCGCGAGGCGAAGACAACTTCGTATTCGCTAATGATTTCAGCCATTTCGTTTTCTCCCCCTCTTACTCTAGCTGAGTCTGTCTTAAAAAAAGGTTTTCATGTAGCATAGGGGCATGAAAACACGCGATAAAATTATCCATTGCGGCCTGCCCCCCGCCCTTGCCCGGGCGCTGGCGGAGGCACTGGCACCCCACGCCGCCCTGGACACAGCGGAAAGTACGGCGGAAAGCGCCGATGAAAACACCGCCGATTTGCTGATACATGCGGCCGGCAGTCCGCTGCCGGAGAGATTATCGCCCGCAACCCCGCGCCTTGGCATCGAAACCGGCCGCACGCAAAGACTCGGCACAATTTTGCGACGTTGCCGCCAGATGATGGACAGCCCTGCGTTCTATATTGACGATATGCAAATCGGCGACGCCCTTTTCCAGCCGCAGGAAAAAATCATTTCTGCCGGCGAAAGCACCGCATCACTGACAGACAAGGAAGTGGATATTCTGGTTTACCTCGCCCGCCACGCCGGAAAAACTTTGCGGCGCGAAGACCTGCTGCACCGCGTCTGGCGGTATCAAAGCGGCGTCGATACCCACACGCTGGAAACCCATGTCTATCGCCTGCGGCAAAAACTGGCGGCGCTGGGCGGGTTTGAAAACCTGCTGGCAACGGACGATGACGGCGGATATAAAATCGCCGCGCCCGTCACCCCTGCCCCCGCAACAGACGCCGCAGCCGCAGATATCGCTTCAAATTAAAAATCCGTTTCTAGCTGCGCCCCCCATCGCTGGACACCGGCCTTCGCCGGTGTGACGGTTGGTTTCTGCGGGGACGGAGGGTGGCGGGCAAGGTTTTTAAAGATAAATTCCGCACATTCCACAGTCATTCCGGCGCAGGCCGGAATCCAGAAGCCTTTCTGCCAAAACCGCGCGCAGCAGTGTGCGCAAACCTGCGTATTTTACGGCGCAGGCGTTTGCGCACCTGCATGATAGGCCGCGACGAGGGTTTCGATTTTTTCGCGCACGCGACGCGCGGCACGGATATCGTCTATCACCGTTTCGCTGCCCGCCATGCCTTCAAAGCCGACCGGCTTTGTTTCAATCACAATATCGGCAAGCCGCAGGCGGCGCTGTAGCGGGTTTTGCCGCACATGCACTGCGCTGACACTGCGGTAGGGCACGCGAATTTTATCGCGCAGCATGGCGTTTTCGATGAAGGACAGATGGTCCGCGTGAAATTCATACGCAACCGCGCGGCAATTCACAAAGGCCACGCAAAACTGCGGCAGCAGCACCACGCAAAAAACCGCAACGCACGAAAAAACATAGGATACAAAAACCGGCAACCCCGCAAATTTGGTGCCGAGCATCGCCGCTTCGGGCAGCAGAAACAACATAAGAAGAAGACTGACCGTCAGGCGCACCGGATGGCGATAAAGCTGCATCAGCGGGTGAAAACGGCTGCGCAGACGCAAAAGCGGCGCGGCGGCGGATTTTTTATCAGCCCTGCTGGACATTGCCCGTGTTCACGCCCGCGGTGACGGCACCGGCGGCGCGCGCCATGGCGCGGTATTCGCTTTTTTCGACAAGGTCGAGGATACGCGGCATCAAATCAAGACGCTGCGGGATGTCTTCGATTTTAAGACCGCTGAAGGCGCGCGGGTGGCGGTTCATGCCGGGCACGCTAATCAGGATGCTGGTCAGCATGCGCTGGCTTTGCAGCGCGCCGCCGGCCTGCGTGACATTGGAAATATCGCGGTAGCGCACGCGTTCACGGCGGGGGCTGAGCAGGAACTGGAAATACTGGCAATCCAGATAATCTTCGTAAAAACGGAACACGGTGCGGCTATAGGCTTTTTTCTTCAGCTCGAAAAACAGCGGCGGCAAAACGACAAGGCTGCCGACAAGGAAAAAGCCATAGACATAGCCAGCCGCGACAAAACGGCCGAGCCCGATGAGATTCAAAAGAATGTAAAACAGCGTACCGCCGATGATGGTCGTCAGCATAAAGCCGACGCCCGTGAAAATCAGCGCTTGCAGCGTGACGAGGCCCTGATCGAAATGCGGGCGGATGGTGAGCAGCGGCTGCTTTTTTTCCATAGGGAAATACCTTTATCGAATGCGCCCTATTATCCTATGACGATTTGTTTTTCTCAACCATATCTTTGATTCGCGCATAGGGGTTTTCATCGTTTTTGAGCCCGCGCAGGATAAGCCGCGGCGGAGATTTCCTGTCATAATACGGCATCACCGCCAAAGCAGGCTGATGTTCGCGGAATATCAGGGCGATGGCGGCAAAACCTGCGGCACGGTCTTTTTCAGCCAAAGTATCTGCGGCATCCTCGACTCCGGTAATTTGCGCATAAGGAATAGATGCCAGCACCCGCGCCGAAGCCGCCGCCGGATTGCCCTGCACGATGTCCAGCCGCGCCGCATAAAGCGCATAGCGCGTCAGCGGCGGGCTGCGGGTCAAAACCGACGGCAGCGCGACCGCCAGGCCAAGGTCAAGCACGGCGACACCCAGAAACACGCCTGAAACCAGCGGGTCGTTATCGCCCGTCAACAGCGGAAAAATAAACGCCATCGCCGCCACGAACAACGCCCCCGCAATCATCGCGAGGCGTAATTTGGATACCAGCGAGGGCATCATGCGCTGCTCGAGAATATAACTGGCGGCCTGCGTATCGGCGGACATCGGCATCTCCTGCTTTTTGTACAAAATTAAAAACCGCTTTGGGGATTATCCGGCCTTTGCGCCGGCGCGGCAAGCGCAATGTCGCGCGCGCGGCACGCCATGCGCAGCGCGCTGTATATCGTATCGCCCTCGCCCACACGCAAGGCTTGCACGCCCGCGTTTTCCAGCGCGGCCAGCATATAAAAAATATCCGCCCCCGCCGCCCCATCTATACCACCTGCGGCGGGTGGCGGCACGGCGCGCGCACGCTCGGCAAGCTCGGTGCGCATCCC
>DDBY01000009.1:5450-8153 GCA_002334985.1 Micavibrio sp. UBA2020 | reverse complement strand
GACCATCTGCGCATCACCATCGGCACGCGCGAAGACAATGCGCGCCTGCTGTCCACCCTGCGCCAGATGATTTAAACGCTCTGTGATTTAAACGCTCTGGCAACAGGCGCATAAAAAAACAGCCCCTTGCATAGAGGGGCTGTTTTTTTATGTGTGCTTGGCGCGTTGTTATCTGCGCTGCTGCATATTGGGCACCAGCTGCTGGCCTGCGCGCTTTTTGCTCTGGATTTCGGCATAGGTGCGCTCGATGGCCAGAAAACGCTCGACCGACGTCGGGTGGGTCGTGCGCGTGTTGATGGAGCGGGCATTTTCCGCCCCCATGCGGCGCCAGAAATTGGCGACGTTGGATGTATTGTATCCCGCGCGTTCCATGAAATACATGCCGACGTAATCCGCTTCCTGTTCAAACGGCACGGAGTATTGCTGAAGCGCCATCTGCCCGCCCATCTGCGTCGCCGCGCCGCCCGTGCTGACACCGGCCGCCGCCAGCAAGCTGTCAATCGCCAGCCCGCCGAGCGAGCCGACGGTCGCGTTCTGGCGCATTTTATTCACATGCAAAAGCGCACTGTGCCCCAGTTCGTGCGCGATGACCATCGCCACCTCGTTATCGTTTTCGGAGAAGCGCACGATGCCGCGCGAAATCACGATTTTCTGGCCGTCGGCATAGGCGTTAATCTCGTTGCTGTTGCTATCGAGGATAACGGGGTAATTGCAGCCTTCGACCGGCTGCATCACCGTCGATTGTGCGCGGCCGCCGCGTTCAAATACGATATCGACGGGGCGCATGCCCGATTGCTTCACAAGGTTTTCGGCAATCTGCGCGGCCTTTGCATTGGCGGGCAGATTCTGGCCGTTGATGGCGATGAGGATGTCGCCTGCACGCAGGCCTGCGCGCGCGGCGGGCGAATTGCGCACCACGTCACGCAGCGCAAGGCGCGGGCCGAGACCGTAGGCCTGACGCGCAATCGTTTGCGCATTGCCCTTCAGGCCGTAAATATTCCACACTGTCGCGCCGACCGTGGGCGATGTGCGCGGGCGGCAGAATTCTGCATTCGCCACCATCAGCGGATAGGAAAGGGCGAAGATGCGGCCGCTGTCCGCCACATGGCGTTCAAACAGCAGGCTTTGCTGTTTCAGCGTTTCTTGCTGGATTTCGGTGCGGCTGCTTTGCGGCGGCGCGGTCACGGGGCCCGCGCAGGCGGCCAGTGTCAGAACGGCACAGGCGGACAAAAACAGGCGAATGGCATGGGGACGTGTGGTGGTCATGAAAAAACTCCGCTTTGGAAATCTGACGGCCATTCTAGGCAATAAGCGGATGAATTGAAATACTCTCCGCCCGATGTTAAAAATACCCGTCCTGCGATAACTGTGCAGGGGGGCATATAGTTCCGGCATAAAGTGCCGTTATATTAAAAGCCGGATGCAATGTTTTAAGGGAAACGCCATGAGTGCCAAAATCGCCGCTATCCACCGTGCCAAAGGCGCGGAATTCCTTGCGCAGAACAAAACCAATGACGGCGTCATCGAAACCGCCAGCGGCCTGCAATATAAAATTATCGCGGCAGGCGACGAGGTGAAGCCGGCCGCGACGGATATGGTGACGGTGCATTACCGCGGCACGACGATTGACGGCGCGGAGTTTGACAGCTCCCACGCGCGCGGACGTCCTGCGACTTTCGCGCTTGAAAATGTGATTGCGGGCTGGACCGAAGGTTTGCAGCTTATCGGGCAGGGCGGCAAGGCGATGCTGTATATCCCCGCCGACCTCGCCTACGGCGACCGCAGCCCGACCACCACCATCCGCCCCGGCTCGACGCTGATATTTGAAGTCGAATTGCTGGCGGTTGACCGCGAATAGGAGTGATTATTCCGCGGAAGTTTTTGCATAACCTTCGGGCGGGATAGCTTTTGAAACAACGCTGCAGACAGGCGTTAGTGCGTTTGCATGAATGCGATAGTAAGTTGTTTTCGGCAGGCGGGTGCCTGTGACATCATCGCTCCAAACCCAGATATAAGCGCCGCTGTCGGTTAAACGCAGGCCGACTGAATTGAAATCATCTTCTTTAATAGTGTCTAGTTTAAGCCAGTTTTTTTCTTTTTCCGCCGACGGCGCATTGACATCGCCAATGTAAAGCGTGGACGTGCCCATGCCGCTGTTGCCCAGCGGCGTGATGACTGACAATAGAGGCCTTTTTCCTCCCCAGTCCGGAAGGTCGAGAAAGGCCGTTTTTCTAGGCCCCGTTTTATCCCATGCAATAGGGGTTTCTTTTAAATTGGACGGGCAAGCGAAGGACGACCTGCCAAGCGGGGTAACAATATCCGTTTTGCCGCTTTTTGCGCCGCTGTGGGAGCAAAGCGGTTCAAGCTGCCCGTCTTTGCCAAAGTCGAAAACGGTTATGGCATGCGCAAGTTCCGAAGACGTTGCCACCAGATAGGGGCGGTTTTCATGAATAAGAATTTTTGAGCGTGTATTAAGGCCGTTATAAGTTTTGGTATTTGCAGCGTCATAAAGCGCCGATTTCAGCGGCGATGTCTTTTCTTTTTTTGAATAGCGTCCGATGGGGCTTGTACTGAAGGACGCATCTTGCGGGTAAGCTAAATCTGCCTCTAATTGGGCTAGAGTATCTTCATCTGTGACCTGGGAAAGGCGTTGGTGTAGCACCTCTTCTTCGCCGGGGGCGGTGACGATATAATCGTGGTAGT
>DDBY01000009.1:4682-5101 GCA_002334985.1 Micavibrio sp. UBA2020 | reverse complement strand
CATTTTTCCACGTTGGTTCGGTGAAACCGGTGGGCGTTTTTACGGCGTAATAGTCAGTACCCGATACATGTTCCCAAACAATGTTGGACTTATCCAGCAAGGCCGAACATACCTGTGATGCCTGCGAAGGGCTGCTGGCGCGGGAGGGCATGGAGAAAGCCAGAAAAAAGATGATAAAAAAAATAAAGTGGCGGGCGTGCATAAAATTCCCCTGTCAGGTGTTGCCTAGAGTGTCCGGCAAAACGCAGAGCAGGTAAATCGGGAAGTTTTTTGGATTGTTTTATAATGAATGGCGCGCCCGGCGGGATTCGAACCCACAACCTTTAGCTTCGGAGGCCAACACTCTATCCAGTTGAGCTACGGGCGCAGCGGTTTCCTTATCCGCGCTTTTGGCTTTGGCGTCAATCGGAATATCGTGC
>DDBY01000009.1:0-4322 GCA_002334985.1 Micavibrio sp. UBA2020 | reverse complement strand
GGGTTTGCCGTTGTTTTTACAGGATTATTTATCATAAACGGTAGAAAGCAGTTGACAGTACAGGGGCTGCCCCCTATACACCTATGGCTTGAATATTCAGATTCTACTATCCGGAATGGAGACTTATTGTGAAACGTACCTATCAACCCAGCAAGCTGGTTCGCAAGCGCCGCCACGGTTTCCGCGCGCGCATGGCAACGCGTAACGGCCAAAAAGTTCTGGCTTCCCGCCGTGCCAAGGGCCGCAAGCGCCTGTCTGCCTAATCAGGGGACTTCCCTGTTATGTGCGCGGGCGTGCCGACACTGAAAACGTCGCATGACTTTCGCCGCATCGCGCAGACGGGGCAAAAGTGGGTGACGCCCGCTTTTATCATGCAAATATCCAAAAACGACGGCACCGGCTTTCGGCTTGGCCTTACGGTCAGCCGCAAGGTCGGCAATGCCGTTGTGCGTAACCGCGCCAAACGCCGCCTGCGCGAAACGGTCAGGCTTTATCTTCAGCAAAACAACCCCGGCGACATCGACATCGTGCTGATTGGCCGCACGGCGGCGGCGGATATTGATTTTGTGAAGTTGCAAAAAGATTTCCGCTGGGCGCTCAAATCGCTCGGCGTGGCGCCGCAGGGATGAGCCCCGCTGCTAAAATCATGCTCGCGTTTATTCGCGTTTATCAATTCACGCTCTCGACGTTTATGGGAAAACAGTGCCGTTTTTATCCCAGCTGCTCTTATTATACGGCGGAGGCCATACAGCGTTTTGGCGCGCTGCGCGGCGGCTGGATGGGGGTTCGGCGGATTATGCGCTGCCATCCTTGGAATCCGGGCGGTTATGACCCCGTGCCGGAAAGCCTGCCGGTGCAGGGCAAGTTTTACTCTGAAAACCGCTGCAACTGTGCTACACATGCCGCCCAAGCCATAACGGGCGCGGAAAATCCCGCCGCCGCCGCACCACGCGGACAAGAACAACAAGCCGAACCAGAAAAGCAGGACAAGCCATGAAAAAATATGATCCGCATGAGGCAGACGACCGCGCCCGGCTGATGCTGGCGGTGGTCATTTCTCTTTGCATCTTCCTCGGGTTCTATTTCTTTGTCGAAAAGCCGAAGATGGAAGAGCGCCGCATCGCGGCCGAAAAATCGCTGGAGCTGAAAAAGGCGGAACGCAAGGCCGAAGTGAGCGAAGCGGACAGCGCCGAGCGTCCGCGCGCAGAGGTTATCGCGGAAAGCGGTCAACGCATCGCCATTCGCGGCGCACGCGTCACGGGCAGCCTCGCGCTCAAGGGCGGGCGTATCGACGACCTTTTGCTGTCGGAGCATTTCAAACATCTCGACCAGAAAGAAAACATCGAACTGCTGACGCCCGCGGGTGCGCATGGCTCTTTCTACGTCGAACACGGCTGGCTGGCGGGGCGCAGCGGCGTGACGCTGCCGGGCGCGGATACCGTCTGGACACTGGCCGCGGACAGCCCGCGCGAAATCATCGGCGGCGGTAAAGCCGTGGTGCTGGAGTGGGATAACGGCGCAGGCCTGACTTTCCGCCGCAGCATTCGCCTTGATGAAAACTTCCTGTTCACGGTGACGCAGACTGTCACCAACAAAACCGGCGAGACGCTCGACCTCAACGCATACGAAATGGTCGCGCGCCGCGGCAAGCCCGTCGATTTCAGCGGCTTTTTCGTTTTGCACGAAGGTCCGGTCGGTTTCCTTGGCAAGGACGGTATCGAACCGCAATATAAAAAGCTCGAAAAAGGCGACAAGATTGAATACGAGAATACCTCCGGCTGGCTCGGCATTACCGACAAGTACTGGATGGTTTCCCTGCTGCCGACGCCTGACACGCTTTTCAATGCGCGCATCGTGGGCACGCCCGCGGCCGGCCGCTTTGTTTATCAATCCGACATCGTTGGCGAAACAAGACGCCTTGCAAACGGCGAAAGCGCCGAGGTCACCAGCTACGTCTATGCCGGCGTGAAAGAGCAGCCGCTCATCCGCAGCTACGAAAAGCTTTATAACTTCAAGAACCTCGAATACGGCATCGACTTTGGCATGTGGCACATCCTGACAAAGCCGCTGTTCCTGCTGTTCCATTACCTTTCGAGCTGGACGGGCAGTGTGGCGATGGCCATTTTGCTGCTGACGGTTGTGGTGCGCACGTTCCTGTTCCCGCTTAACAACAAATCTTTCCGCTCCATGGCGAAGATGCGCGTGCTGGCACCGCGCATGAAAGAAATTCAGGAACAGTACAAGACCGACAAAGCCGGCATGCAAATGGCGTTCATGGAGCTTTACAAGAAAGAGGACGTGAACCCCTTCAGCGGCTGCTGGCCGATGATTTTGCAAATCCCCATCATGTTCTCGCTCTACAAAGTCATTCTGATTTCGGTGGATTTGCGCCATGCGCCGTTCTGGGGCTGGGTGCAGGACATGTCCGCGCCGGATCCGACCAACCTCTTTAACCTCTTCGGTCTTATCCCGTGGGACCCGCCGCCGCCGCTGTATTTCGGTGCATGGCCGATTTTGTTCCTGCTGACCATGATTCAGCTGAAACGCATCAGCCCGCCCATGACCGACCCGATGCAGGAAAAGCTGCAGGCATACTTCCCCTATGTCATCAGCGTGCTTCTGGCGCATTTCGCGGCAGGTCTGGTGATTTACTGGACATGGTCGAACGTGCTCAGCATTTTGCAGCAGTACTACATCCTCAAAACCGTGGGCAACGAAGATACATCGCTGCTGCGCGGTCACAGCGCCCGCAAGAAAAAGCGCGCCGCCGCCCCCGCGGGCGAAGGCACGGAAGAGGCCAAAGAAGAAGCCAAAGGCAAAAAGCACAGCACCAAAAAGGACAAGGAATAATGGCGGGGGATACAGGCAGCGAAGACGGTTTCGTCCTCGACGCCGAAACCCTGAAAGCGGCGGAAAAGATTTTCCGCCGCGAATGCCGCTTCGTGGCGGGGGCGGATAGCGTATCGCGCATTCCGCTGTCGCATGTGCCCGAAGTCGCCTTCGCCGGACGCTCCAACGTCGGCAAGTCGAGCCTGATTAATGCCATCACGGGACGCAAAAGCCTCGCGCGCGCGTCCAACACGCCCGGGCGCACGCAGCAGATAAATTTCTTTGACCTCGACGGTCAGCTGCAACTGGCAGACTTGCCGGGCTATGGCTATGCGAAGGCCACGCGGTCGAAAGTGCATGCGTGGAATACGATGGTCAGTCACTACCTGAAAACCCGCGCCAACCTGAAACGCCTGTTCGTTTTGATTGACGCGCGCCATGGCGTGCTGGCGGCGGATTACAAGGCCTTTGATATTATCGACGGGGCGGCCGTGCCCTACATCGCCGTGCTGACCAAAGCCGACAAGGTCAAGAAAAGCGAGCTGGAGGCCGTAAAGGCCAGCGTCGAAGAGGTCATGTCCAAGCGCAAAACGTCCTTCCCCCGCGTCTATGTGACCAGCGCCGAAAAAGGCTTCGGCATCCCCGAGCTGCGCGCCATCCTGCTGCAGGCTTGATTCCCGCAAGGCGGCGGGCGGGAGTTGTGGTATTTAAATACCTGACAGGCCTATCTTTTTCCGGAATGTTTTGACCTTTCGCCCCATGTGGGTACAATTTTGCCATAACCTTTAAAATCATAGTTTTAGCCGTTTAATACGGGAGGCATGGCATGTTTTTGAACCGCGCGTCGCTGCAAAAGGTATCCACCCATTTTATCGCCGCCATGGGGCTAGACCGTGTTTTTGACCGTTTTATCGAGAGCGAAGTGGAGCGTTTCTGCCACGAAGCCCTGCGCGGCTATAAGCGCGAGGTACAGAACGAACGCGGGCGGCTTTTGATGGCCAACCCGCTGGATTACAAGGCGGTGCGCGCCCTTGACCGCGAACTGGACGACATTTCCGCCCGCCTGCACGCGCTGGAGGCGGCGCGGGGTAAAAATTAACAGGCCGCACTTCTGCCGCCCTGCGGCATAACTCCTTCATAAATAAGCGGCGCTTCCCGATTTACGGGAATGAAATTTTCTTGATCGCCGCTTCAATTTCCCCTTTTGAAATGCTATACCATCAAAAACCACGGGACAGACTCATATCGTCTGAGTCTCCGCCTCCGCGCGTTTAATCCTTTTCGCATGCCGCGTTTCCGCGCATGCCCTACAACGGAACAGGTATCATGACGACCCATCGACTGTTTTCTTTTTTCACCCGCCGCCTGTCCGCGCTTGCCGCTTGGGCAACCATGCTGGGCTATAGCCTGCCTGCTGCCGCGGAAACGACGGACTCGCCCATCATCGGCGCGCCGAAAGAATGGGGGCTGGGCTTCCAGCCTTCCGCATCGCC
>DDBY01000163.1:5102-14803 GCA_002334985.1 Micavibrio sp. UBA2020 | reverse complement strand
TCCGGAATACTTTTGCAGGCAGCAGAGGGCTTGCAGCATGCTGCCCAAACGCCCGCAGCGGCGCGCCCCACACGCAAACATGCGCCGTAGCCACTGCGAATCCTTGACAAGTCCCCGCGCCGCGTGGTTCGATGGGGATATGGCAATGAGCGCATCCTATATCGGCACCGCCGCCGCGTCTTTCGTCCGCCCCCTGCGTTGGTGGCGGAGCTAACCGCCATTTTTCTGTCTTTTTCCCCCTGAAAGTCTTATTGTTGACACCTGCGCGAACGCCCGCCGTTCGCGGGATATTTGCGGTTCCGGAACATGAAAATCACATCACGCGACACAACGCTCGACTATGCGCAAGGGCTCGACTTTCTTGTCGGCGCACTTGATAGCGCACGCGGGCTTTATATGGCCTCCGACACGGATTATCCGGGGCGCTATTCGCGCTGGGATATCGGCTTCGCCGCCCCGCCGCTGGAGGTGCGCGGATATAACGGCCGCACCGTTTTCAGCGCGCTAAACATCCGCGGTGAAAAAATCATTGCCCTGCTGGCCGCGTTTTTCGCAAAAACGCCCGATGAGGCCTTCACCGCCGCGCAAGAAAACGCCCAGACCCTCGTCTGCACTATTCACCCGGGCACAGAGGTTTTCAGCGAAGAAGAACGCTCCCGCCAGCCGTCCCCCCTCTCGCCGCTGCGCCATATCATCCGCCAGAGCGATAGCGCGGACAGCTTCGCCGGGTTTTACGGCGCCTTTGCCTATGACCTTTTGTTCTGTTTCAACCCCATTGCGCTGAAACACCCGCGCGCGGAAGACGCCGCGCTGTTCCACCTGTACCTGCCGGACAGCATCTATCTGCTCGACCGCCGCAAGGAAACGCTCTCGCGGCGCGATTTTGAATTTTCTTTTGGCGATATGGGCACAGACGGCCTTGCGCGCGAAGCTTTGCGCGCAGGCAAACCCGCCGCCCCCGCCGATAGCGCGGATATTCGCAGCAACATGGACGACGACGCCTATGCCGCCATGGTCACGCGCGCGAAGGAGCATATCCGCAAGGGCGACGTATTCGAAGTCGTGCTGAGCCGCGTGTTCAGCGCACCTTGCGCGCAGCCGCCGTCGCAATTGTTCCGCAACATCCGCCGCATCAATCCCTCCCCTTACGAGTTCCTGATGCAGATGGGCGCCGAACAACTGGTCGGTGCATCGCCCGAAATGTTCGTGCGGGTCGAAGGCAAACGCGTGGAGAGCTGCCCCATTTCCGGCACCGCGCGCCGCAGCCGCACACCCGGCGACGCCGCCGTGATTGAAGACGCAGAAATCCTGCGCGGGCTTCTCAATTCCGCCAAGGACGCGGCGGAGCTGACGATGTGCACCGACGTCGACCGCAACGACAAGGCGCGGATTTGCGTGCCCGGTTCCACCCGCCTGCTCGCCCGCCGCCAGATTGAAACCTATGCCGGGCTTTTCCACACCGTTGACCACGTCGAAGGCCAACTGCGCGATGGCTTCGACGGCATCGATGCGTTTTTGTCGCACATGTGGGCGGTCACGCTGACAGGCGCCCCCAAAACCGAAGCCGCCAAAATTATCGAACAGCAAGAACCCGCCGCCCGCCGTTTTTACGGCGCGGCCGTCGGCGCACTGCATTTGAACGGCGATGTGAATACCGGCATCACCATCCGCACGCTGCACATCAAGGACGGCACCGCGCATTACCAATCAGGCGCGAGTATTGTTTACGATTCCATCCCCGCCGAAGAAGCGGCGGAAACGCATACCAAGGCGCAATCCTTCCGCCGCATCCTTGCGGGTGACGTGCCAAAACCCAGCCATCGCCCCGCCGCACAAACGGGCGCGGGCAAAACCGTTATCCTTATCGATAACGAAGATTCTTTCGTCCATACCCTTGCCGATTACATCCGCCAGACGGGCGCAACCGCCATCACCTACCGCCACGGCGCACCGATTGAAACATTGCTGGCGCATAAACCGCATTTGATTTTGCACTCGCCCGGCCCCGGTCTGCCGTCGCAATTCAAGGTACCGGAAACTGTACGCGCAGTGGCCGCGGCGGGCGTACCGCAATTCGGCGTTTGCCTCGGGCTGCAGGGCATGTTCGAAGCCTTCGGCGGGACGCTTGGCTATCTGGAGACACCGCGCCACGGCAAGACATGGACGATTAATCCTGCGCAGCATGCACTTTTCGGCGATATGCCGACGCCCTGCACGGTCGGCGCCTATCATTCCATCTATGGCCGCAAGGAAACGCTGCCCGCGGAGCTTGATGTGATTGCCGAAAACGAAAACGGCGTCATCATGGCGATTGCCCACAAAACGCTGCCCGCATGGGCGGTGCAGTTCCATCCGGAATCCGTGCTGTCGATGCACGGCTATGCGGGGCATAAAATGATTGAAAACGTGATGCAGTATCTGGCAGCACCGGCATGAGCAGCGCGCCCGATTTCATCTCCCTTGCGCAGCACCTGACGCAAAGCGCCGCACCCGCCGCCGAAGACTGGGCGGATTTGATGCGCGGATTTTGCGCGCCCGCGATTGAAGACAGCGCGAAGACAGAGGCGCTTAACATCCTCGCTGCCCGCCGCATTGATGGCGAAATGCTGGCCGCATGCACCGCATTTTTGCTGGCGGAGGCCACGCCCCTGCCGCTTCATGATACGCACGCCATCGACGTTTGCGGCACCGGCGGCGATAAAAGCCGCGAAGGCGTAAAAACGTTTAATATTTCCACCGCCAGCGCCTTCGTCACTGCCGCCGCGGGGCAAAGCGTGGTTAAACACGGCAACCGCGCCGTATCCAGCCAGGCCGGCAGCAGTGACGTTCTGGCCGCACTCGGCGTTGCGATTGCCGAAAATGCGCAAAGCGCCGCCGCAGACCTTGACGCCTTCGGGCTTTGCTTTGTCGCCGCGCCTGCCTTTCATCCTGTTTTAAAACATGCCGCCGCCGCGCGCCGCGCGCACGGCGTGCCGACGTTTTTTAATCTGCTCGGCCCGCTTTGCAACCCTGCGCGTGTGACGCGGCAAATCATGGGCGTTTTTTCGGCGCATTACCTGACGCCCGTGGCCGAAGCCGCCGCGGTGCTCGGGAAAACCGACATGCTTGTCCTGCACAGCGAAGACGGCCTCGATGAAATCAGCCTTGCCGCCCCCACAGCGGCGCGACTTTTGCGCGGTGGACGCATTGAGAGCCTGACCATCACCCCCGCCGATGCCGGTATCCAAATACAATCGCTGCGGGACGCCGCAGGCGGCAGCGCGGCGGAAAATGCGCAAATTATCGAAACGCTTTTTAAGGCGCCACAGGGCGCGGCCGCCGACATTGTGGCGCTGAATGCGGGCGCCGCCCTTTGGCTGGCTGGCCGTGCGGCGGATATTGCGGGCGGATATGCCCTTGCGCTGCAAACGCTGCAAAACGGCGGCGCGCAGGATATGCTCGCGCGCATGCGTAGAAAGACTTGAGGCAGGCATGAGCGGATTTTTGCAAAAAATACATGACATGACCAAAGACCGCGTGGATGCGGCGCGGCGCGTGAAGCCCCTTTCGGCGCTGCGGGACGCACCGTTTTATGCGCGCACGCCCGCGCCCGTCATTCCCGCCTTCGCCGCGCCCGGCTGGCATGTGATTGCGGAAGTGAAATTCGCAAGCCCGTCCGAAGGCGACATCCGCATGCCGCCCGAACCCGCCGCTGTTGCGCAAGGATACTTGCAAGCCGGTGCGCGTATGCTGTCGGTACTGACGGAGCCGCGGTATTTCAAAGGCAGCCTTGATTACCTCGCTGCCATTCGCGCAGACGCGCCCGAGGCACTCTTGCTGCGCAAGGATTTTATTTGCGATGCCTATCAACTGCACGAGGCGCGCGCGTATGGCGCGGATGCCGTGCTGCTTATCGTCGCCATGACAGACGATGCGCTGACGCAGGATTTATTGCAGCAGGCGGCAGCGCTCGGCCTGACCGCCCTTGTCGAAGTACACGATGCCGATGAAATGGCGCGCGCGCAGAAAATGGGCGCGCGCATGATTGGCGTCAATAACCGCAACCTAAAAACCCTTAAAACCACGCTGGACACCAGCCGCCAGCTGGCACCGCGCAAAGCGCCAGACAGCGTGTTGATTTGCGAAAGCGGACTCAGCACCGATGCGCAGCTGCGCGAGATGCGCGCTCTTGGCTATGACGGGTTTTTGATGGGCACGCATTTCATGAAAAACCCCAGCCCCGGCGATGCACTGGCCGCGCTGCTGAAAGATTGCGCCGCATGAGCCCGCGCATAAAAATATGCGGCCTGACCCGCACCGAAGACGCCGCCCTTGCCCATGCCGCAGGCGCCTGGGCGCTCGGGTTTATTTTTTATCCGAAATCCAAGCGTTATATCATGCCTGCCGCCGCTGCCGCCATCGCCCCGACAGAAGCACAGAGCGTTGGCGTCTTTGTGAACCAGATGCAGGATATTGACGCCGCGCTGAAATCATTCCCGCTTTCCGCCGTGCAGCTGCACGGCGACGAAACCCCCGCAGATGCCCGCGCGCTGCGCGGCACCTTTGGCGGCATTATCATCAAGGCTTTTCGCCTGCAAAACATCCAAGACCTCGCCGCCATTGCGGCATGGCGGGATGCCGCGGATTATATTTTGATAGATGCGGCTATCGCCGGCCAATACGGCGGCACAGGACATACGGCGGATTGGATGCTGGCCACAGCCGCGAAAGACAGCGGCCTGCCGCTCATTTTGTCCGGCGGGATTGACGCCGCCAATATCGCAGCGGCACAAGACGCTGTGAAGCCTTTTGCCTTTGACCTTGCGAGCGGAGTAGAAAGCGCGCCCGGCATCAAAGACGCCGCAAAAATAAAAGCATTGTTTGACACCAGCCGGAGGATACCCGCATGAGCGCAAAACCAAAATTCCAATCCATCCCAGATGGTGCAGGATTTTACGGCGACTTCGGCGGCCGTTTTGTACCCGACACGCTGGTCGCGCCGCTGGAGGAGCTTGAAAAAGCCTACGCCGCCGCCGCGGCCGATGAAAGTTTCTGGGCTGAATTTAACCGCCTGCTGGCCGAATTTGTCGGGCGCGAAACGCCGCTGCAGCATGCGGCGCGTTTGAGCGCGCACCTGGGCGGCGCGAAGATTTACCTGAAACGCGAAGACCTTGCCCATACCGGCGCACACAAAATCAACAACGCCATCGGCCAAATCCTGCTGGCGCAGCGTATGGGTAAAAAACGTATCATCGCCGAAACGGGCGCGGGTCAACATGGCGTGGCAACAGCGACGGCTGCGGCGGCCTTCGGCCTGCAATGTATTGTTTACATGGGTGCCGACGACATGGCGCGGCAAGAGCCGAACGTTTACCGCATGCGTCTTCTGGGCGCCGAAGTCGTTCCGGTCACGTCGGGCTCGCGCACGCTCAAAGACGCGGTGAGCGAGGCGATGCGCGACTGGGTCAGCCATGTGCATGATACTTATTACCTGCTCGGCTCTGCGCTTGGCCCGCACCCCTACCCGCGTATGGTGCGCGACTTTCAATCCGTCATCGGCACCGAAGCGCGCGCGCAAATATTGGCCGCAGAAGGCCGCCTGCCGGATAGCGTCGTCGCCTGCGTCGGCGGGGGGAGCAACGCAATTGGCATTTTTTCAGGATTTATCGACGATGAATCCGTCAAGCTGACAGGCGTCGAAGCGGGCGGCACGGCGATTGCCAAAGGCCAGCATGCGGCGCGCTTCTCCGGCGGCTCTACCGGTATTTTTCAGGGCATGAAAACCGTCATTTTGCAAGACGGCGACGGACAGGCCGAGCCAACCCATAGCGTATCCGCGGGGCTTGATTATACAGGCGTCGGGCCCGAACATGCGCATTTGCAGGCCACAGGCCGCGCGGATTATACCTACGCCGCCGACGATGATGCGGTGGCCGCCCTGCATCTGCTGGCGCGCAGCGAAGGCATCATCTGCGCCCTTGAAAGCGCACATGCTGTTGCGCATGCCGTAAAGGCCGCACCCAAACTGCCCAAAGAGCACATCATGATTGTCAACCTGTCCGGCCGCGGCGACAAGGACATTGGCATTCTGCGCGCGTATGAGGAGAATAAAAACCATGACCGTTAAACCCCTGCGCCAGACATTGCTGGATGCCCGCGCCGCGAAACGTGCGGCCTTTATCCCCTTTGTCATGGCAGGCGACCCCGACATGGCGGCGAGCGTCGAAATATTGCTGGCGCTGCAAGAAAGCGGCGCGGCGGCGATTGAACTCGGCGTTCCGTTTTCAGACCCTGTCGCGGACGGTGAAACCGTGCAGCGTGCAGCGGAGCGCGCATTGGCCGCCGGCGCCACGCTGGCAGGTGTATTCGATATGCTGGCATCCGCCCGCGCGCGCGGACTTTCCATTCCGGTTTGTCTGTTTTCGTATCTGAACCCCGTATTCTATATGGGCTATGCCGCCTTTGCCGCCGCTGCGCGCAAGGCGGGGGCGCAGGGCGCGCTGATTGTCGATTTGCCGCCCGAAGCGGCAGATGATTATTTGACCGCGATGAAGGCGGAGGGGATGGAGACTGTATTTCTTTGCTCCCCCACCACCTCGGCAGAAAGGCTTTCACGCATCGATGCGGCATCGAGCGGCTTTGTGTACTATGTATCGCGCGAGGGCGTCACGGGCGCGCAGGAAAACCTGCCCGCAAGCCTTGGCGAAAAGCTGGCCGCGCTGCGCGCCACGTTGCAATCGCCACTGGCCGTCGGCTTCGGCATTTCAACGCCCGCACATGTAAAGGCGCTTGAGGGTGCCGCCGATGCGGTTGTCGTCGGCAGCGCGCTTGTCAAAACCATCGCCGCACACGGCAAAGAAGCCGCCAGCGCAATTGCAAAGCAGGTCAAGGACTTGCGCGCCGCTTGAAAACCCGCGCCAAGCGCCTAGAATAACGACAAACGACGAACAGGTGCCGCCATTAAAACGTTTTTCACCATATTCGGGATGCTGCTGGGGCTCGGCCTGGCCGCCGCGTGGTATTTCACCTATGGCCCTGCCAGCATGCCGCGCGTCGAAACAGCCGCCGCGCGCAAAGGCATGGCCGTTGAGGCCGTTTATGCAACTGGTACGGTCGAGGCCACCGTGATGCTGCCCATTTCCGCGCGCATTACCGCGCGGCTGATGCAGCTGAATACCGACGAAGGCCATGACGTTAAAAAAGGCGATGTGCTGGCGCAGCTGGAAGACGCCGATTTGCAAAAAACGCTCGACGAGCTGCAAGCCCGCGAAGTTTTTTTGAAAAAAGATTACGACCGCAAGGCCGCATTGGCCAAAAGCGGATATGAAACCCGCGCCTCGCTCGACCAGGCACGGGCTGAACTGGACGCCATTCGCGCCGGCATCGCACGGGTTGAAGCGGAAGCTTCATACACCCGCCTTGCCGCACCGGCAGATGGCCGCATCATCCAGCGTGACGGCGAGATTGGCCAGATGATACCCGCAAACCAGCCTGTATTCTGGCTCAGCTGCTGCGCGCCGCTGCGCATCAGCGCCGAAGTGGACGAAGAAGACATCTCCCGCGTCATGCCCGGGCAAAAAGTTCTTATCCGCGCCGATGCGTTTGACGGTCAATCGTTCGAAGGCGAAGTGCTGGCCATCACCCCCAAGGGCGACCCCGTCGCGCGCAGCTACCGCGTGCGTATATCGCTGCCCGAGACAACGCCGATGCATATCGGCATGACCGCCGAAAACAACATCATCATCCGTGAAAAGCCGGACGCGCTGCTCATCCCCGCAGGGGCGCTGCGCGGTGATTTCGTTTATGCGCTGTCGGGCAATACAGTGCGCAAAACCGCTGTTAAAACCGGCATCAAAGGTATCGAAGAGGTTGAAATCACCGAAGGCCTGACAGGCAGCGAAACGCTGGTTTTGAATCCGCCGCAGGGCCTGAGCGATGGCGCGCGTGTGATAGCGCAGCCCGCGGCACCATAAAGGAGATAGCGCTGCATGCGTCTTTTGCTGTCCATGGCCATGCGCCACCTGCTGGCGCGCAAACGGCAAAGCATCGTGTCGCTGCTGGGCATTATTCTGGGCGTTGCTTTTTTTCTATCTATTTCGTCGCTGATGCAGGGCTCGGAGCGGGACTTTATCCGCCGCCTCGTCGATAACGCGCCGCATATCACCGTATCAGATGATTTCAGAAACCCGCGCGCGCAGCCGGTTTTTGCCGCCTATCCGGATGCGATGGTCGAGCTGCGCGGCAGCCGCCCGCTGACCGAAACGCGCGGCATTCGCGGGTTCGAGCAAATTTTGTCACTGCTGTCGAAAGAGCGCGGCATCGACGCCTCCCCCGCTTTGACAGGACAGGCGCTGGTCAGCTTTGCCGGCCGCGACGTCGCCGTCACGCTGAACGGTATGGTGCCCGCCGACATCACACGCGTCACCACCATTGCCGAATATATGACCGAGGGGCGCATCGAAGACCTCGACGCCAATCCGGGCGGTATTATTATCGGCGGGGAACTTGCGCGCAAAATGTCCCTGCGGCAAGGGCGCAGCATTACCCTTGCCGCACCGAATGGGCAAGTGCGCAGCTTTAAAATCGTGGGCATTTTCAGGACAGGCCGCGCAGGATACGACGAAACGCAAGTTTTTATGACGCTGAAGCGCGCGCAGGCGCTGCTCGACCGCGCCAACCGCGCCAATAGCATCATCATCAAGCTGGATGACCCGTATGATGCGCGGCGCTTCGCCGAAGACCTTGAATCGCGCATCGGCTATAAATGCGTATCGTGGCAGGAGGCGTCCGAAGACCTTCTGGGTACGCTCGTTGTGCGCAACGTCATCATGTACACGGTTGTCAGCGCGGTTTTGATTGTCGCGGCCTTTGGCATTTACAACGTCATTTCAACCGTCGTGATGGAAAAACAGCGCGATATCGCCATTTTGAAATCCATGGGCTTTCACGCATCCGACGTTAAAAAAATATTCGTGGTACAGGGGTTTTTGCTCGGCATCGCGGGGAATATGGCGGGGCTACCACTCGGTATGGGGATGATGGCCGCGCTGATGCAAGTCAAAATCCAGCCGCCCGGCAGTCTGGAGCCGATTGCCATGCCGCTTGACTGGTCATGGCCGCAGTTCGCCATTGCAGGCAGCTTTGCCCTGCTTGCCTCCGTCTTTGCCGCGCTTTTGCCCGCCCGCAAGGCGGCAGATGTGCAGCCCGTTGATATCTTGCGGGGCACGGCATGAGCGCAGAAGAAAAAACAGCCGCCATACGCAGCGAAAAACTTATGCGCAAGCTGGACGGCGAAGTGCCCGTCACCCTTGTCAAAGGCGCCGATGTCGCCATTTATGGCGGCGAATTTGTCGCAATTACAGGGCCATCCGGTTCGGGCAAATCGTCGCTGATGTATCTGCTCGGCCTTCTGGACAGACCCAGCGGCGGCAAGCTCTGGATTGCGGGGCATGAAACCACGCGCCTTGGCACCGATGCGCTGGCGGATATCCGCCTTGCCCATATCGGGTTTGTGTTCCAGTCGCATTTTCTGTTGCCGGAATTCAGCGCGCTTGAAAACGTGATGCTGCCCATGCAGCGGCTCGGCAAACTGGGGGCGGCGGAAATGAAAACCCGCGCGGCCGCGCTTCTGGAATCTCTCGGTCTTGGCGCACATATCCACAAACTGCCCAAACAGCTGTCGGGGGGACAAAGCCAGCGGGTGGCGATTGCCCGCGCCCTCG